>NZ_PQHY01000087.1:0-26445 GCF_003385175.1 Amycolatopsis ruanii | reverse complement strand
TTTTTGAGTGGACTGGTACTAATAGGCCGAGGACTTGCCCACGAAGCTGCTACGCATCCGCTCTGCAACTCTGAGACACCACACCACACCTGTGGTTGTTTCACAGAGTTTCGGTGGTCATGGCGGCGGGGAAACGCCCGGTCCCATTCCGAACCCGGAAGCTAAGCCTGCCAGCGCCGATGGTACTGCACCCCCGCGGGTGTGGGAGAGTAGGACACCGCCGAACACAACTTCACACAAAAAGCCCAGGGGCTCGGTCGAGAACTTCACGTTCTCCCGAGCCCCTGGGCCTTTTTGTGCCCTTATCCTGAAGAACATGACGCGTCTTCTGGTCCTGCAGCCCGATCCGTCCGACCCGGTCGGGCCCCTCGGAGACTGGCTCGCCGCCGGCGCGGAACTCGACGTCCGCCGGCTGCCGGACGACCCGGTGCCCGGCTCCCTGGACGGGTACCAGGGCCTCGTCTGCCTGGGTGGTGGCATGAACGCCGAAGACGACGCCAAGCACCCGTGGCTCGCCGACGTCCGGGCGCTCCTGGCGACCGCGGCCCGCACCAACGTCCCCACCCTCGCGATCTGTCTCGGCGCGCAACTCCTCGCCGTCGCCACCGGCGGACGCGTCCAGCCCGGCGAGTCCGGTCCGGAGGTCGGCGCGGCCCTCGTCGCGAAGAAGGACGCCGCCTGGACCGACCCGCTCTTCGCCGACCTCCCGCTCATGCAGGACGTCATGCACTTCCACGAGGACGTCATCACCCAACTGCCCCGTGGCGCCGTCCTGCTCGCATCCGCTCCCAAATACCCCAACCAGGCGTTCCGGCTGCACCGCAGCGCCTACGGCATCCAGTTCCACATCGAGACCACCACCCAGGTCGTCCAGGCCTGGGCCGACGAGGCGCCCCAGCTGGCGGCGACCAGGCCGCCGAGCGCATTCGACACCGAGACTCTCGACCGCAACCACGCCGACATCGCCGAGACCTGGCAGCCGTTCGCGACCAGGTTCGTCCGGCTGGCTGAAGGTGCGCTCGAGGGCGCGCCACCGGCGTCCCTTCCGCTCACTTGATCAGCAACGACCCGCCTGGCACGGCTACGGTGGACCCTGATGGCTGAGCAGTCACGAGGGGCCGGCTCCCCTGCGCGCTACGGCTTCACCGACGACCGGGCTGAGGAGAACCTCCGCGCGGCCGGGTGGTGGACCGACACCGGGCCTGCCCCGGAAGCCCTCGACGTCCTCGTCGCGCTTTCCCGCAGCGCCGACCCAGACCTGGCGCTGCGCAGCCTCGACCGCATCCGGGAGACCGACGAACAGGGCTGGCGGGAACTCGACGCCGCCCTGCGCGACAACCGTACCCTCCGCGGCCGGCTCGTCGCCGTCCTCGGCACCTCCAGCGCGCTCGGCGACTTCCTCGTCGGCCACCCCGGCGAGTGGCAGCGCCTCGCCGGCGACAAGTGCACCGAACCCGACTGCTACGCCGACACCATGCTGGACGCCGTCCGCGAGAACGGCACGATCCGTACGGGCTCGGCGGCCGAGAACGCCCTGCGCGCCGCCTACCGCGGCCTGCTCCTCGAGATCGCCGGCACCGACCTGGGGCACCTCGTCGAAGGCAGCCTCGACCGGCCCCGCTACGCCGAAGTCGCCCAGCAGCTCACGCTCCTCGCCGAAGCCGCGCTCGTCACCGGACTGGAGATCGCGCAAGCCGAGCACGCTCCCGGCGGACTCGGCGACACCCGCCTGGCGGTCATCGCGATGGGCAAGTGCGGCGGCCGCGAACTCAACTACGTCAGCGACGTCGACGTCATCTTCGTCGGCGAAGGTGACCTGCAGCTCGCCACCCGGCTGGCGAGCACGATGATGCGGATCGTCGGCAAGGCGTGCTTCGAGGTCGACGCGGCCCTCCGCCCGGAAGGCAAGCAGGGCGCCCTCGTCCGCACCCTCGACGGCCACACCGCCTACTACGCCAAGTGGGCACGCACCTGGGAGTTCCAGGCCCTCCTCAAGGCCCGCCCGGTCGCCGGCGACGCCGACCTCGGCAACCAGTACGCCGAGATGGTCACCTCGATGGTGTGGTCCGCCGCCGAGCGGGAGAACTTCGTCGCCGACGTCCAGCAGATGCGCCGCCGCGTCGAGGGCCACGTGCCCTCCGAACTGGCCGAGCGTGAGCTGAAACTCGGCCGCGGCGGCCTGCGGGACGTCGAGTTCGCGGTGCAGCTGCTCCAGCTCGTCCACGGCCGCGCCGATCCGAGCCTGCGCTCACCGTCCACCGTCGAGGCGCTCGCGGCGCTCGGCTCGGGCGGGTATGTCGGCCGCAGCGACGCCGCCGAGCTGGAGATGTCGTACGAGTTCCTGCGGACGGTCGAGCACCGGCTGCAGCTGCGCCGCCTGCGCCGCACCCACCTGTTCCCGGACTTCAACGACTCGGGCGAGCTGCGCGTGCTCGGCCGGGCGATCGGCATCCGCCCCGAAATGGGCCGGGGCGAGGGTGAGATCCTCCTCGTCGAGTTCCGCCGCCACAACCAGCGCATCCGCCGGCTGCACGAGAAGCTGTTCTACCGGCCGCTGCTGCAGTCCGTCGCCAGCGTGTCCACAGAGGACCTGCGTCTCACCACGAAGCAGGCCGCGCAACGGCTGGCGGCTCTGGGCTATGCGGCACCCGACGGCGCGCTGCAGCACATCCGAGCCCTGACTTCCGGCGTCTCGCGCCGGGCCTCGATCCAGAAGGCGTTGCTCCCCGTCCTGCTCGACCTGCTCGCCGACACCCCGGACCCGGACGGCGGCCTGCTGGCGTACCGGAAGGTGTCCGAGGCCCTCGAGGAAACCCCGTGGTACCTGCGGGTGCTGCGCGACGAGGGCGCGGTCGTCGAACGGCTCGCGTCGCTGCTGGGCACGTCGAAGCTGGTGCCGGACCTGCTCGTGCGCGCCCCCGAGGTGTTGCAGCTGCTCGGCGACCCCGCGCGGTTGACCGGCCGCACGCCGGCCGAGGTCGCCAAGTCGTTGCGCGCCACCGTGCGGCGCCAGCCCGGGCTGAACGCGGCGGTGGCGGCGGCCCGGTCGTTGCGGCGCCACGAGATCCTGCGGGTGGCCGCGGCCGATCTGCTGGGCCTGCTGGACGTGCGCGAGGTGTGCGAGGCCCTGTCCTCGGTCTGGGTCGCCGTGCTGCAGAGCGCCCTGTCCGCCGCGATCCGCAAGCGCTGCGCCGAACTGGGCGGCGAGGCGGCGAAGATCGCCGTCATCGGCATGGGCCGCCTGGGCGGTGCCGAACTGGGCTACGGCTCGGACGCCGACGTCCTCTTCGTGTGCGAGCCGGCCGAAGGTGTGTCCGACGGCGACGCCGTCCGGTACGCGTCCTCGGTCGCCGAGACCGTGCGCAAGATGCTCGGCGCCCCGAGCGCCGATCCGCCCCTGCAGGTGGACGCCGATCTGCGGCCGGAGGGGCGCGGCGGTCCGCTGGTGCGCACGCTCGACTCCTACCGGGCGTACTACGCGCGCTGGGGCGAGGTCTGGGAGACGCAGGCCCTGCTGCGCGCCCGGTTCGTCGCCGGCGACGCGCCGCTGGGGGAGCGGTTCATCGAGATGATCGACCCGATCCGCTACCCCGACGGCGGGCTCGACGCGGCCCGCGCCCGCGAGGTGCGGCGCATGAAGGCGCGCGTGGACACCGAGCGGATGCCGCGCGGAGCCGACCCGACGCTGCACACCAAGCTGGGCCGCGGTGGTCTGGCCGACGTCGAGTGGACGGTGCAGCTGTTCCAGCTGCGGCACGCGTTCGAGGTCCCGGACCTGCGGACCACCTCGACGCCGCGGGCGCTGGCCGCGCTGGCCGAAGCGGGCCTGGCCGAACCCGAGGACACCGCGTCGCTCACCGAGGCGTGGCTGCTCGCGACCCGCGTGCGCAACGCGGCGATGCTGGTCCGCGGCAAGGCCGTCGACCAGGTGCCGAGCTCGGGCCGCGACCTGGCCGAGGTCGCCCGCGTCCTGGGCCAGAGCGCCGACGACGACCCGGGCGAGTTCCTCGACTCCTACCGCCGCACCACCCGGCGGGCCCACGCGGTCGTCGAGCGGCTGTTCTACGAAGCCTGACGTGGTGAAGGTCCCACCCCGCCGCGGCACGTCACCGCCTTACAGTGGAGCCGTGACTGCGCGCGAACCGTTCCGGGTGGAGATCAAGGTCCGGCACTACGAGCTGGACACGCTCGGCCACCTCAACCACGCGGTCTACCACTCCTACGGCGAGGTCGCCCGCACCGAGGCGTTCGAGCAGGCCGGGGGCGCGGCGCTGCGCGAGCAGAACCTGGCGCCGGTGCTGCTGGAGTCGCACATCGTCTTCCGCAGGGAGATCCGCGCGGGCGAGACCGTGCTCGTGGGCTGCGAGGCCAAGTTCGGCACCGGCAAGACGTTCCAGATGATCAACAACATCCACAAGGCCGACGGCACCCTGTCCGCCGAGATCACCTGCACGCTCGGGCTGATGGACCTGGAGCGCCGCAAGCTGGTCGAGGACCCGCGCGGCCACTGCGAACGCGCCGGCCTGGACATGTCGGTCCTCACCGCCGAATAACGCCGGCCCGATAAAGAACGCCGACGGCGAGGGCGTTTTCCGCTCCTCGCCGCCGGCGCGCTCGGGGTGTTCTACCCGGTCGAGATCACACGTCGTAGTACAGCGCGAACTCGTACGGGTGCGGACGCAGCCGCAGCGGGTCGATCTCGGTCTCGCGCTTGAGCGAGATCCACGTCTCGATGACGTCGGAGGTGAACACGCCACCCTCGGTCAGGAAGTCGTGGTCGGCCTCGAGGTTGTTCAGCACCTCGTCGAGCGTGGCCGGGACCTGCTTGACGTCCTTGGCCTCCTCCGGCGGCAGCTCGTAGAGGTCCTTGTCGATCGGCTCCGGCGGCTCGATCTTGTTCTTGATGCCGTCCAGACCGGCCATCATCATCGCGGCGAACGCCAGGTACGGGTTGCCGGACGAGTCCGGGCAGCGGAACTCGATGCGCTTGGCCTTGGCGTTGGAACCGGTGATCGGGATCCGGACGCAGGCCGAGCGGTTGCGCTGCGAGTACACCAGGCTGACCGGCGCCTCGAAGCCCGGCACCAGACGGTGGTAGGAGTTCACCGTCGGGTTGGTGAACGCCAGCAGCGACGGGGCGTGGGCCAGGATGCCGCCGATGTAGTGGCGCGCCATGTCCGACAAGCCGGCGTAACCGGACTCGTCGTAGAACAGCGGCTGGCCGTCCTTCCACAGCGACTGGTGGCAGTGCATGCCCGAACCGTTGTCACCGAACAGCGGCTTCGGCATGAAGGTCGCGGTCTTGCCGGCGTTCCACGCGGTGTTCTTGACGATGTACTTGAACAGCTGCAGGTCGTCCGCGGCGTGCAGCAGCGTGTTGAACTTGTAGTTGATCTCGGCCTGGCCGGCGGTGCCCACCTCGTGGTGCGCGCGCTCGAGCGTGAAGCCGGAGTTGATCAGCTTCTGGCTGATCTCGTCACGCAGGTCGGCGAAGTGGTCGACCGGCGGGACGGGGAAGTAGCCGCCCTTGAAGCGGGTCTTGTAACCGCGGTTGCCGCCCTCTTCCTCGCGACCGGTGTTCCACCAGCCCTCGACCGAGTCGATCTCGTGGAAGGAGCCGTTCTCGCGCGAGTCGAAGCGCACCGAGTCGAACACGTAGAACTCGGCCTCGGGGCCGAAGAACACGGTGTCGGCGACGCCGGACTCGGCGATGTACTGCTCGGCCTTGCGCGCGATGTTGCGCGGGTCGCGGCTGTACGCCTCGCGGGTGAACGGGTCGTGCACGAAGAAGTTGATGGAGAGGGTCTTCTCCTTGCGGAACGGGTCGATCCGCGCCGTCTCCGGGTCGGGCAGCAGCAGCATGTCGGACTCGTGGATCGACTGGAAGCCGCGCACCGAGGAACCGTCGAAGGCCAGGCCCTCTTCGAACGCGTCCGCGTCGAACGCCTTCGCGGGGACGGTGAAGTGCTGCATCACACCCGGCAGATCACAGAACCTGACGTCAACGAACTGCACGTCCTCATCTGCGATGAGACGCTGGATATCGTCTGGAGTAGTGGACACCCTCTGTAACTCCTTCATACGCATTGCCGGGGGCAGTACTCTCTTCGGCTCACGCTAAGAGCGCGGTGTTGCCCGACCGTCACCCGTATGTTTCGCGGAGGTTAACGGGCTGGGCGATATCCCCCAGCAGACCAGGGCGGACGTGGTGCACGCCACCGGCATACCCTGGTCGGGTGGCGAGATGGACCGGTGAGTGGTTGTCCGCACCTCGGCCCGGCGCAGAGGAGCCTCCGCGCTGGCGAGGGGAACGGCTCGGGCTTCCCGAGCAGGGGGTCGGTGCGGTCGCCAGGGGCGGTGCGCGCCTGCTCGGGCTCGTCGTCGACCTGGTCGCCGCGTCCCTGCTGACCTCCCTGTTCCTGCGCCCCGACCTGCAGGACACCGCCGCGATGCAGTCCTACAACCTGTGGGCGATCGCGGTGTGGGCGGTCATCACGATCATCCCGGTCTCGTTCTTCGGGTTCACCCCGGGGATGTTCGTGACCGGCATCCGCGTCGCGCGCCTGGACGGCGCCCAGATGGTCGGCGTGCCGCGGGCGATCGTCCGCGCGGCGCTCACCTTCCTGATCATCCCGGCGGCGATCCGCAACGCCGACGGCCGCAGCTGGCTCGACCGGCTCACCGGGACCGTGGTCATCCGGATGCGCTGACAACGACAAAAGGCCCCGACCGGACTGGTCGGGGCCTTTTGTCGTTCCGGGTCAGCGGCGCTTGATGACGCGCTGCACGCTGCGCATCTTCGCGCCCTGCGGCATCGGGCCCTTCGGCATGGCCGCGCCACCGCGGTTGCCGAGCGCGGCGAGCTTGGCCTCCAGCGCGTGGACCTGCGCCGGGCGGAGGTTGCGGGGCAGCTTCATCATGTGGCTCGACAGGCGGCGCAGCGGGACCTGGCCCTCCTCGTTGCCGACGACGACCTCGTAGATCGGGGTGTCACCGACCAGGCGGGCCACGCGCTTCTTCTCCTGTGTGATCAGGTTGCGCACGCGGTGCGGCGCGCCCTCACCGACCAGCACGACGCCCGGGCCGCCGAGCACGCGGTGCACGGCGTCGAGCTGCGTGGTCGCGGCCACCGTCTGGGTCACCTTCCAGCGTCCGCGCAGGTTGTCCAGCGCCCAGCCCGCCGCTCCGGGCTGGCCCTCGGCCTTGGCGAACACCGTGCGCTGCACCCGACGGCCGAAGATGATCACCGCGGCGAGCACGCCGAGGACGATGCCCAGCGGCAACAGGACCCACAGCATGTCGAGCAGCAGCCCGACCACGACGAAGACGCCGGCCACGACCAGGAACGCGCCGAGCATCCACGGGATGAGCGCCTTGTCCTCCCGGCGCTGCATCTTGAACGCTTCCCAGATCTGACCGCGCCGGGCCTTGCTCGCGGCGCGCCGTTCCCGCTTGGCCTGCTTGGCAGCCTCTTTGTCCTGCTTTCCCGCCATATGAACCAGGATACGGCCGGGCAGGGCGGCGCGATCCCGTCGGTCCCCTCTGCGAGGATGCCGGGGTGGCTAGCGCACCTGTGACCAAGTCCCCGACGGGCCTGTTGGACGGGCTGGACCCCGAGCAGCGTGCCGCCGCCGCAGCCCCGCGCGGGCCGGTCTGCGTCCTGGCCGGCGCCGGCACCGGCAAGACCCGCACCATCACCCACCGCATCGCGCACCTGATCGCGTCCGGGCACGTCGCCGCAGGTCAGGTGCTCGCGGTCACGTTCACCGCGCGCGCGGCGGGGGAGATGCGGACGCGGCTGCGCGCGCTGGGGGTCGACGGCGCCCAGGCCCTGACGTTCCACGCGGCCGCGCGGCGGCAGCTGCGGTACTTCTGGCCGCGCGTGGTGGGCGACCGGATGTGGGACCTGCTCGACGGCAAGCTGCGGCTGGTCGCCCAGGCGGCGCAGCGTTCGCGGGTCAGCAGCGACGCGGAGATCCTGCGGGACATCGCGAGCGAGATCGAGTGGGCGAAGGCGTCGCTGATCAGCCCGGAGGACTACCCGGCGCAGGCCGCGCGGCTGCAGCGGGACACGCCGATGCAGGCCGCGCAGGTGGCCGAGGTCTACCGCAAGTACGAGGAGGTCAAGAACGCGGCGCGGATGCTCGACTTCGACGACCTCCTGCTGCACACGACGGCGGCGCTGGAGGACAACGCGGACGTCGCCCGGGAGTTCCGCGACCGGTACCGGTGTTTCGTCGTCGACGAGTACCAGGACGTCACCCCGCTGCAGCAGCGACTGCTCGACGCGTGGCTCGGCGGGCGCGACGACATCACGGTGGTCGGCGACGCGAACCAGACCATCTACTCCTTCGGCGGGGCCTCGCCGCGGCCGCTGCTGGACTTCACGCGGCGCTTCCCGGAGGCGACGGTGGTGCGGCTGGAGCGGGACTACCGGTCCACGCCCCAGGTGGTCGAGCTGGCGAACAAGGTGATCGGCGCCGCTCGGGGCCGGCCGGCGGGGTCGCGGCTCAAGCTGGTCGGGCAGCGTCCGGACGGTCCCGAGCCGCGGTTCGCGGAGTTCGACGACGAGCCGACGGAGGCCGGCGCGGTCGCCGGGCGGGTGCGGCAGCTGCTCGACGCGGGCGTGCCGGCGAGCGAGATCGCGATCCTGTACCGGGTCAACGCGCAGTCGGAGGTCTACGAGCAGGCGTTGACCGACCTGGAGATCCCGTACCTGGTGCGCGGGGGTGAGCGGTTCTTCGAGCGGCGCGAGATCCGGCAGGCGATGGTCGCGCTGCGGACGGCGGCGGGGGATCCGCCGTCCGCGGAGCTGGTTCCCGCGGTGCGCGCGGTGCTGGCTCGCATCGGGCTGACGGAGCAGCCGCCGTCGGGCGGGGCGGCGAAGGAGCGGTGGGACGCGCTGCTGGCGCTGGTGGAGCTGGCGGCGGAGCTGGCGGCGTCGGTCGAGGGCGCGTCGTTCGGCCGGTACGTGGCGGAGCTGGAGCAGCGCGCGGCGGCGCAGCACCCGCCGACGGTCGAGGGGGTGACGCTGGCGTCGCTGCACGCGGCGAAGGGCCTGGAGTGGGACGCGGTGTTCCTGGTCGGGCTGGCCGAGGGCACGATGCCGATCCAGCGAGCCGACGGCGACGAGGCGGCGATCGAGGAGGAGCGGCGGCTCTTTTATGTGGGGGTCACGCGGGCGCGGGAGCACCTGTGGTTGTCGTGGTCGCTGTCCCGGCACCCGGGCGGACGCCGGCACCGCCGCCGGAGCCGGTTCCTGTACGGCTTGATCCCGGAGGAACACCCCGCGGCGCGCGTGCCCCGCCGGCAGCCGACCACGCGCACGAAGCCGAGCTGCCGCATGTGTGGTGAGCAGCTGGCCAACACGCTGGAAGTCAAGCTCGGCCGATGTGCCCGATGCCCGAGCGACCTGGACGAGGCGTTGCTGACGCGGTTGAAGGACTGGCGCGCCGAGCGCGCGCGGGAGCTGAAGGTCCCCCCGTTCGTCGTCTTCACGGACGCCACGCTGGTCGCGATAGCCGAACAACGCCCCGAGGACCAACGCGGCCTGGTCTCGATCTCCGGCATAGGCCCGACAAAGGCCCACCGCTTCGGCGACGAGGTACTATCCCTGCTCCGGAAGGAACATCGCTGAACTGCGGTGCCGCCGGTGCAGCGGAGCCACGTGACCGGACTACAGCGACTTTCTGCGCGGAAGGTGCTCCCGATTTGGTGGCTGTCCGTCCTGCGTAGGAGGTGCTTCCGCTTTAGTGGCTGTCCCTCCTGCGCGGGACGGGCTCCTAACTTGGCGGCTGTTCCTTCTGCGTGGGAGGTGCTGCCGATTTGGCGGCTGTTCCTTCTGCGTGGGAGGTGCTGCCGATTTGGCGGCTGTTCCTTCTGCGTGGGAGGTGCTGCCGATTTGGCGGCTGTTCCTTCTGCGTGGGAGGTGCTGCCGATTTGGCGGCTGTTCCTTCTGCGTGGGAGGTGCTGCCGACTTGGCAGCCGTCCCTTCTCCGCGGGAGACCCGCCTGCCCGACTGCTGTGTCTTCGCCGGGACACCGACGCCTGACGGAACTGCCATCCCCTCCTCTGCGGAAGGACACCCCCGATGGGACTGCTGTCCGCCGGCGAGCGCTCTGGGCGGTCCGCTGTCCGTTCTCCGCGACAGACACTCCTGACAGCCGTTAACTCCGGCCGCCTGAACCAAGGCCGGCGGGCCGGACGCGGCGCGCCTACCGAACACGTCCACCCGTGAGGCGCCCCCCTCTTGAAAGGTCCGGGCCGAGCGCGGCCGTGCTCGCTCTGCGCCGCCGTGTGCCGTGTGCACCACTGCCTGCGTCGTCCTCAGCCGAGCGACCTCGGTCGTGCGACCGTTACGCCCGGAACGACACTTTGCCACGACCGGATGAATCTGGCGCCGAGGTGACCAGCCGCGACCGCCGTGGCGAGTCCCGCTCCGAGCGTGGCTGGTCGGGCTGGGGCGATGTGCGCCACACTGAGAGGCGCTTCGTCGCATCCGGGCACCGGGGCGGGCCGTGCAGGGCAGGCACGCTTGACCGCGCCGAAGGGCTCCTTCGCGCGGCGGAACCGCTGCTCGGGGACGATCTTCGCCGTTGGGAAAAGTTCTCCGAAAAATCAGTTGCCCCGCGTCGGGCAGGGGCAATAGCCTGCATGGGCGGGTGAAGAGCGCCCGCGAAGCGATTGCCCGTCGCCCGCCGGCGATGAGCGAAGGACGAGAGGAGGTGCTGGGACGTGAAGACTTCGATCACGGTCACGAACCCTGGCATCGCTCTGCCCTTCGCCCGCTCGGCGATGGCTTGCGCGAACGGCTGGGGCGTCGGCAAGGCCGGCGTCGAACTGCCGATCCTCGCCCGGCTGCGTGACCGCTTCGACGGGACCCGTGTGTCCGCCGTCAAGCCGGCGTACGTCCCGACCAACAAGCAGACCCGACTCCACGTTCCGCTGGCTCCGCCGGAGCTCAGACTCTGACCCCCCGTCAGGGAGACAGGCTCACGAGGGCCGCGGAACCGAGATTCGGATCCGCGGCCCTCGTGTTTTTGTACCACCTCCACAACGAAAAACCGTTACTACACAAAGGAGAACGGGAATGTCATCGGCAATCGCCTTCGCGTCAGAGAAGGCGTTATCCGACGAACTCGCCCTTCCGGGATCCGGGATCGGTGAGCTTTTCGATGCCGTGGCCTCGCCGGACGCCGACCTGCCCTGCAGGTCCGGCGACGCCGACCTGTGGTTCGCGGAGTCACCGGCGGATCTCGAGCTGGCCAAGAGCCGGTGCGCCGACTGCCCGATCCGGAGTGCGTGCCTGTCCGGCGCGCTCGCCCGGCGGGAGCCCTGGGGGGTCTGGGGAGGCGAGATCTTCGAGCGCGGTGTCGTGGTCGCTCGGAAGCGGCCGCGGGGACGCCCTCGCAAGAACCCGGTGGAAACGCCCGTCGCGGAGAAGCGCATCGAGCGCCGCAACCGCACTGACCAGCAGAGTGCAGCCGCATGAGTACTGACACCTCATTCGTCCCAGTGAGCTGGACGAAGCACCCGATCACGCCGCGCCCCCGCGCCGGGGTCGCACCCATGACCAAGGAGATCACCCGAATGTTGCTCAACGAAGAACTGGCGAGAGCACGAATACAGGACCTGCACGACGACGTCCGCTGGCAGCCCGTACGCAATGCGCGCGCGGCCCGCCGGTGGGACCGCGTGGCCCGATGGGCTTCCCGCCGCGCAGGTCGGTACCGCGGTTAGTCGCCCGACGATCCCGCTACCAGCGGCTCGTCATCGCGTTTCGCGGATTGCTGGCCCGGCGGTGTTCGAGGCGAACGGCCTTGACCACCGCCGGGCTTGGCGCTGTCTAAGGTGCCGCTCGTTCCAACCGCTACATGCCGCTCGTTCCAACTCCCCAACCCGCGGCGGCCACAGCCCCGGCGCGTTCGGTTGCCAGCGGCCCAGGGGCCGCCGGCATTTGCCTGTCAGCGCCGAGGCCCGGACGCGTTCGGCTGCATTGCCGAGGCTCGGGTGCTCGCGCCCCGCCAGCGCTGAGCGCCTGGTGCGTCCGGCCGCCAGCGCTGAGCGTCTGGTGCGTCCGGCCGCCAGCGGCCAAGGCTCTGTCCGTTCCCTTTCCAGCGCCGAGGCCCGGGCGCGTTCGCCGGCCAGGGCCGGTACTCGACGCGTCGGTTGTCAGCGCCCGATGCTCGGCGTGTTCGGCTGTCAACGCCCGGATGCTCGGCGTGTCGGCTGTCAGCGGCCAACGGCTTGGCACGCTCGGCCGCCACCTGCTCGGCTGCCTCCCGCCTCGGTCCCGACCCCTGTGGCGTTCGTTCGCGCAGGAGGGGCAGTGACTGCGGCTGGCCCCATCCGGCCGATGAGCACCACCACACCGCCGGACTGGTGCCGCACCCAAGGCGCCGAGGCGGCCCCGAATCACGGCGACGGTTTCTCCAGCGGTGTTGAATGACCGGTATGGCCGTACACACCCATGACGACATCGACTGGGCCGAGCGAATTCCGACGTTGCGCAGCGCGGACCAACTCCACGCGAAGACCCACGCGGAGATCGCCGCCCGGCTGGTCAGCCGGCTCGCCGACCATCCTGTAGTCGTCGACGTGGGCAGTGGCGCCGGAGGGATGAGCGCCGCGTTCGCCGCCGAGCTGGCTTGTCGAGGCGGCGGGACGCTCGTGCTCGTCGACGCCGTTCCGGAGCTGCTCGACGTTGCCGAGACCGTTGCGAAGGCTGCCGTCGAGCAGACGCACACGGACGCCGCTGGCCGAACAGATCCGGACGACCCGGCGGCCGTGCCGCGGGACACGAGTTCGACCGGCCAGCAACAGATCGCACTCGAGCAGGCGCGGGCTGAGCTCGCAGGAGCCGCCGCGGCGGCGACTGTCGGGCGCGCCCATCCGGGGATCGAGGCCGTCGCCGGCGCCGCGCTCGCCGGCCAGGTTTCGATCGAACGCGTTCGAGCTGACGTCGCATCGGCGGAACTCGCTCACCTCGTCGAGCCGGCGGATCTCGTCTGGGCCGCTTCGATGGTGCATCACCTCCCTGATCAACAAGCTGGAATCGCCGGTCTTGTCACAGCTCTCAAGCCACGCGGCATGCTCGCCCTGGTCGAGGGGAGCCCGCCCACTCACTGCCTGCCCTGGGATCTGGGGATCGGTGAGCCCGGGCTTGAACGCCGGCTGCTGGAGGTGCGGGATCGTTGGTTCAAGCGCATGCGCACCGACATGCCGAACTCAGTCCGGATGCCCTACGGCTGGAACATCGCCCTCGTCAAGGCAGGGTTGGAGCGAGTCGGTTCCTTCAGTCGTCTTGTCGATTTGCCTGCGCCGCCGGACGAGGTGGTACGCAACTACGTGATCGAGCACATCGCCTGGCTGGCGTCGGCCGGCGATGAGTTCGTGACGCAGGAAGACCGGGACGTCCTGCGTCGTCTCCTCGATCCGGAGGATCCCGAGTACTTGGGCAACCGAGAGGACATCTACGTGCTCGGAACGCAGACGGTCCACTTCGGATGGCGCAGATGAACGAGCCGATCGTCTGCTCCCGTTGCGGCGTTCAACGCAAGCCGGACGAGGACCCGCTCGAGACCCTGGCGTGGGCCAGTGATCGTGAGGGCGGCGCTCTGCGCTGGCTGTGCCCTCGATGCGCTCGTGAGCACGTCCGCGACATCGAGGGGAAACTCCCGCCCGAATACTGGTGAGCGCTAGTCAAGCCGCCACCTCCTTCAGCGCCTGAACCTTCGGCCGCCGACGGCGAGCTGCCGACGCGAACGCGCTCGTGAGTTCCCGCGCGACTGCCATCGCGTCACCGCGCAGGCGGCTGGGAGTGGTGTGGACCAGCACGACTCCGGCCCCGGTGAGCGGCAGGTGGCTCGCGGCCGGACGGTCGGAACGGGTGGCGGCGGGGTCGAGGAGCCATCCCATCGCGACTTCGTCCCACCAGGCGTCGACGACACCGAGGCGGCGTCCCACCGAGTCGCAAATGGTCACGTTCCAGATCGGCGGGGGCACCGGGACTCCTCCGAGCAGCTCCCTCGCCACACCTTGCTGGTAGGTGTCGCGAAGCGAGCCCAGGGTGCGTAGCGTCTGCCGGACAGCCGCGGTTCCGCGCTGGTTGCCGGCGTCGACCTCGTTGCGCAACTGCTCGGCCGTGCAGAGGCCGTAGTAGACGGGCAGGGTGAGCAGTCGCCGCAACCTGTCCGGATCGGTTTCACAGCGGGCGAGGTCGATGGTGGCGCGAGCTGGCGGCGCGAACGGCAATCCGTCCACGACGACCGGCTCGGGAACGCGAGACGTCCGGTCCAGCCAGGTGAACTCGTGCGACGCGATCCGGCGCCCCACTGGGATCAACACGTGGACGCGCCGGGACGGTGACAGCGGAATGCCCTGTGCCTGCAAGGCATCCGTACCGCTGATCACCGCGTCCGGGCCGGCGTGGTAGATCGCGGCGCGGAGCTGCTGATCCCGGCTGGGCTCTCGGTTGCTCAGCAGGATCACGCCCGGTAGAAGCCGGCGCCACGGGCCTCCTGGGCGGCAACGGGACGAGATGACGTGCTGGCTCAGGCCCGCTCGGCGCAGCCGCGTGCTGGTGGTGACGTCCTCGCTCGGGGCCGAGCCTCGCTCTGCCGGAGCGGTGATGGTTTCGGTCATGCCTTCAGAGTCGGGCCGGAGACGGGGCAGCGGAAGACGTGACACGAAACTGTGGACAACTTGGTGGTGCGAGTGGACATCTCGTGCGTTTTTGACCGTGATTGTGGATAACTCGCGCCTCTGGCAAGCCTTGTCGGCCGCGGGGGCCGCGGTTTACGGCATGCTGGGCATTGCGGCGAAGACATCCGGACCGGGGATGGATGGCAGCTGGTTGGCAACCAGGGCTGGGGCGCTTGTTCACAACAGAGGCTGGGATTGGGAAAGACGATGAGGTGATGCCGCAGTTGCAAAGGACTGCGATCGCGCTGGATAGAAGCTTCCGAGGTTGCGTCTCGGCTAGCTGATCAGTTTGGGTGCATCCGCCGTGGCGTGGTGGGTGATCCCGCCTTGCGTGCGGAAACCGGGAATTCGCCGTCGGCCGGGGGCGGCCGTCGACTGAGCCGGAATCCGGAGCGGTCAGGGGCACGCGCAAGTGCGGGTGACCCTGACACGCCCGATGAGAAAGGGAGGGAGGTATCGGATCAATCGGCGAAGCCGGGCTGCCAACGTTCCACGATCGCGCGGGCGGGGATCTCGGCCTCGAGCTGGCACAGGATTCCCGTCGAGCCTGCGGTCACGCGATGGATCAGCAGGTACTCCGGTGGAAGGTTCAGCGATCGCCCGGTCCGGAAGTCGCGGCCACGCGTGTCGCCGACCCGCATCGCTTGGCGTTGCATCCAGCGGCGCGTGAAGTGGAAGCGCTCGGTGGCGAGGGGCTCGGTGAACGGGGCCAGGTATGCGAGCACGTCGTCGGCGCTGAGTTCGGTGCCGGGGCGGATGAAACCGGAGGAGCGCAGCAACTTCATGAGTTCGGTCGAGCGCTGATCGAGCGCGAGACGGGTCATCTCGCCGAGCTGGCGGGGGATGCCGTGTGGGAGGCGAGCCACCGCGCCGAAGTCGATCACGGCGAGACGGCCGTCGTCGAGCAGCATGAAGTTGCCCGGGTGCGGGTCGGAGTGCAGGAGCTTCGCCCTCGCCGGTGAGGAGAAGTGGAACTCGGCCAGGAGCGCGCCGACGTGGTTGCGGGTTTCGGCGTCCGCGCCGGCGATGATCTTGGCCAGGGGAGTGCCGGTGACCCACTCGGTCACGAGCACCTTCGGGGCGCTGGCTACCACCTTCGGCACCAGGACCTTGTCGTCGCCGTCGAAGGCCTTCGCGAACTCGCGCTGGCTGTCGGCCTCGCCGCGGTAGTCCAGTTCCTCGTCCATCCGCGCGGACAGCTCGGCGAGCAGCGGTTTGACCTCCGTGCCCGGCAGGAGTGCCTGGAAGAGCCGGCTGAACCGCTGCAGCTGACGCAGGTCGCTGCGGAGCGCCTCGTCGGCGCCGGGGTACTGGACCTTGACCGCCACGTCGCGCCCGTCGTGCCACACGGCGCGGTGCACCTGGCCGATACTGGCCGCGGCGGTGGGAGCGTCGTCGAACTCGCGGAACCGTGTCTCCCACGACCGGCCCAGCTGCTCGGCGAGCACGCGACGCGTTTGGCGGGCCGGCATCGGCGGCGCGGCGGCCTGGAGGCGGGTCAGCGCGTCCCGGTACGGGGCGGCCAGCTCGTCCGGCACCGCCGCTTCGAACACGCTCAAGGTCTGCCCGAACTTCATCGCGCCGCCCTTGAGCGTGCCCAGCACCTCGAACAGCTGCTCGGCGGCTTTCGCCGACAGGTTCGCGTTGACTTCTTCAGCGCTCTGACCGGTCAGCCGCCGCCCCCAGCCGCCGACCGCCCGTCCCGCGATTCCGAGCGGCAGGCTCGCGAGCTTCGCGGCGCGCGCGGCTGTGCGGCGGGGAATCCCGGGATCGGCACGGTCGTCGGTCTCTTCGGGGAAGTCGGTCACTCCTGCGATTGTGCCTTGTCGACCATGTTCTCCGCAGCCATCGGCGCAGGGACGCTGCTGACCAGCGGCTCCGGGCGTGCCCCGCAGGTGCAGGCCGGGTGGGGCGACCACGGGCGGTGGTAGATCGTGTTCTCGTACGGGTCGATCTCCATCGTCATGTTCCAGCCCGGCGGCACCCCGTCGACCGGCCCGAGAGCGCGGAGCACCTGACCGGTCGCCAGGGCAGCGGTGGCTTGCACGGTCACCAGGTCGGCCTGCTGGGTGCGCCCGGCAAGCTGACCCGCGATCTTGGGCCAGCGGTCGTCCATCGACTGGCGGATCAGGTCCGCGCACCCCAGGCAGCTGCTCCGGCCGGGTTCGACGAGCGGCCCGACGATCCCGATGCCTTCCCGGACGCGAACCGCCAGGTGCGGAACCCGCTCGTGCATGAGCTGCTGGACCAGCTCGGGCGCCGGGACGATGGCGTCGGCGAGCACGGCGAGTTCGGGCAGCCGCCCGTCTCGGAGGCGTCGCGTCACGGTCGCCGGGTTCACCCGCCGGATCGCATCGGCCGCCGCGGCTGATCGGGAACGGCCGATGTCGGCGTCGGTGTAGCCGCTGCCGGTGTCGTGCTCGGTGACCTTGCCCTCGGCCTCGACGCGGACCTGCCCCACTCCCGCGGCCGCGAGCTGCACCGCCATCGCGACCGTCAGCCGTCCCGAACCGAACAGCACGATGGCGCTGTGACGACGCCGGGCGACGGTCTCGCCGTGGCTCCGCCGTGCCGACAGGGACCACAGACCAGCCTCGTGGACGGGCCGGTTGTAGGCGGAGGGCGGCCACGCCTCCTCCACCAGCCCGAGCCGGGTCAGCTTCGTGAGGAGATCGCGGAGGCTCTCGACGTGTTCGCTCTTGGCGAGCGCGAGCAGACTTTCCAAACGGAGACTGCCGTCGAGGCGGTGCATCACGTCCACCAGGTCGGGCGGCAGCTCCGTGGCCACCATGGCGTGCCGGGGGTCGAGACCGATCTGCACCTCGCCCGGGCCTCGGTCGAAAACCTCGATGCCCGGCCGCAGCCAGGGGCGTTCGGGCAGGAAGAGCGGTCGCTGACTTGTCGTTGTATCCGTCATGGAGCACAGAGTGACGGAAGGTCGCTAAGTATTCGCTAACCAAGATCGCGAGTTATCCACAGGCGAGCCGAAATGTGGATAACTCGGGCCTTCTCGAAGTCGGCTCTCCCGAGTTGTCGGTCCCTGCCTTTACCGTGGACGGGTGGCGAACGCACGGGTGCCCTCTTTGAGGAACCGGGACAACACCGGGCAGTCATCGAACCCGCAGCTCAAGGTCGAAGTACGGCGTAGTGCACGACGAAGGCGGACGGTCAGCGCGTACCGGGACGGCGACACCCTCGTGGTGCTCATCCCGGCCAGCATGAGCCGAGCCGAGGAAAAACACTGGGTGGCCGAGATGGAGCGCAAGCTCCAGCGCACGGAGACGAAACGGGCGTCTCCGGCGCGCGAGTCGGATGCCGCGCTGCTCGCGCGGTGTGCGCAGCTGTCAGCGCGGTACCTCGACCGGCAGGCGCTGCCCGCGAGCGTCCGCTGGGTCCCGCCGATGCGGACCAGGTGGGCGTCGTGCACGCCGGCCGACCGGACCATCCGAGTGAGTGACCGGCTGCAGAACGTGCCGGCGTGGGTGCTGGATTACGTGCTGGTGCACGAACTGGCACACCTGCGCGTGGCGGCGCACACCGCCGAGTTCTGGGAGCTGGTCCGGCGCTACCCGAAGACCGAGCGGGCCATCGGCTACCTGGAGGGCCTGTCCGCGGCGGCGGGTTGGGGAATCAGCGAGCTGGACGAGGACTGAGCAGTCGGAACGCGCCGGGGGCCTGCCGTCCGGCGGGCCCCCGGCACCGGAACAGGCAGGTGGAGGGGCGGCCGAAACTGGCGAGTGCCGGTGCGCGATGAGTAGCGGCCGGAGCGAGTGAGTGCTGGGGCGGGTTAGCGAACGGAGCAGGGGGCGCGCTGGGCCGGATGGGTAGCGGGCGGAGCAGAGGCGCGCTGGGCCGGATGGATAACGGGCGGAGCAGGAGGCGTGCCGGGGCCGGATGTCCCGCGAGCGGGCCCCGAGAGGGGCAGCTGAGGTGGCGGACTGCCAAGGCAGTGGCAGCTCGACGGACAACGGCCGGGCAGCGTGCCGCCCGTTGGCGGGCTCGATTGCGGGCTTCAGGGCTGCTGTCGGTTCGCCATGGGGCGCCGGGGCGCTGCCAGTCGCGGGCTTAGCGGTGAGTTCTGGGGGCTGCTGCCGGTTCGCGATGGCGGGGCCGGGGTGCTGCTGTCGGCGGGCTTAGCGGTGGGTTCAGGGGGCTGCTGCCGGTTCGCGATGGCGGGATCGGAGGCCGTTGTCGGAGGGCGAGCAGCAGGTTCAACAGATTGCTGTCGCTGCGCGACGGCGGGCCAAGGTGCCGCTGTCGGCGGGCGGGACGGTGAGGGCAGGGTGCCGGCTTCGCGTGGGAGGGTTCCGCCGTGAGTCCGGGAGGGGGCAGCCTGTCCGAGCAGTCGCCGAGGGCGGGGCGGCTTGCCGCTGGTGGTTGAGGCGGCTTTGCCGCGATCGGACGTGGTCAGCTTGCCGGCTTCGGTTGGGTGGGCGTGCCGGTGTCGGCTGGGGCACCCGCCGGTGGCCGGGGTGGCCCGCCGTGTTGGTCGGGTGGGCGTGCCCCGTGGGGCTGAGGTGGCTCGCGGCCGGTGGCTGGGCTTGTCGGTGTCGGCTGGGGCCGGCCCGCCGGTGTTGGTGCCCGTGGGGCTTAGGTGGCTCGCGGCGGTTGGATGGGCATGCCGGTCACAGCTGGGGCGCCCGCCGCTGTTGGTTGGCCGGGCTGCCCGGGGAGTCGGCGGGGGTAGCTCGCCGCCGTGGGTGGCGTGGGCGTAGCGCGCCCACCTCGGCTGTTGCTCAGGCGAGGTGGGCTCGCTGACACTCCTGCGTCAGTTGCCGGGCTCGTCGCCCTCGTTGGGCTTTGCCGGCTTCTCCTCGGGCTTCGTGCGCTCCAGCTCGGCCATCGGGTCGTCCAGGTCGCCGGGCTTGCCCAGGCGCTCGGCGAACTCCAGCGGGTCGTCCAAGTCCTCGGCCGACGGCATCAGGTCCGGGTGCGACCACAGGCCGTCCCGCTTGTCGACGCCGTGCCGGTCGCCCACGAGCTTCCACAGCGCGGACGCCGAGCGCATCCGGCGGGGCCGCAACTCGAGCCCCACGAGCGTTGCGAACGTCTGCTCGGCCGGGCCGCCCGTCGCGCGACGGCGGCGGAGGGTTTCGCGCAAGGCGTCGGCTCCCGGCAGCCGGTCGCCGACCGCGTCCGCGACCACCACGTCCACCCAGCCCTCCACCAGGGCGAGCAGCGTCTCCAGCCGGTTCAGCGCCGCCTGCTGCTCGGGCGTCGTCTGGGGCTCCAGCAGCCCCGAGGACAACGCCTCCTCGATGCTCGCCGGGTTGGACGGGTCGACCTGGCCCGCCAGCTGCTCCAGCGCGGACGTGTCGACCTTGATGCCGTGCGCGAACTCCTCGACCGTCGCCAGCAGACGCTGCCGCAGCCACGGCACGTGCGAGAACAGGCGCTGGTGCGCGGCCTCCCGCGCGGCCAGGAACACCAGGACCTCGCTGCTCGGCAGCTCCAGACCCTCGGTGAACTTCTCGATGTTGCCGGGCAGCAGCGCCGACGTCCCCTCCGGACCCAGCGGCAGACCCACCTCGGTCGAGGTCAGCACCTCCGACGCGAGCTGCGCCAGCGCGTTGCCCAGCTGCGAACCGAACGCCATGCCACCCATCTGGCCGACCATCGACAGCAGCGGGCCGGCGGCCTGCTTCGCCTCGGCGGGGAGCGCCTCCACCCACGCGCCGGACACCTGCTGGGCCACCGGGTCGCACAGGCGTTGCCAGGTCGGGAGCGTCTTCTGCACCCAGTCCCGCGGCGACCACGCCGCGGTCACGTTCGCCCCCGCAGGCAGGATCGTCGCCGCGTCCAGCCACAGCTCCGCGAGGTGGCCGGCGTCGCGCACGGCGCTGTCGGCGTCACCGCTCGAGGCGAAACCGATCGTCCCGCCGCCGCTGCCACTGAGCTTCTGCAGCGCGATCTGCTTCGCGAGGTCGTAGTTCACCGGGCCCGACGAAGTGCCGGCCTGGCTCAGCATCTGCCCGAGCTGGCTCAGCATCTGGCCGAGCTGGTTGAAGGCGTCGGCGCCGGACTGCTGGCCCTCCGGCCCGTTGTCACCGGGCTTGTCGGGATCCGGGGGCCCGAAGCCGAACGGGAGATTGCTCATACCACCACCGTACGCGGCCGGAGCAGCCGCGACCGCGCCAGAGGTGTCCGATTTCGCTCGCCGCGATCAAGGCCTGGTGATCGAGCGTGCGGGCCGGTCACCGTACGCTGTGGGCCGTGAGCGAGTCCCGCGACGAAACCACTGCTCCCGGCGCCGCGACGGGCACCAAACCCGCGGACGGCGACCAGGCCCGCAACGGGCACCGCGCGACACGGGCCCCCGAGCGGGCCCATATGACCAGGCGCGGCTGGACCGTGGTGACCAGCGGCGTCCTCATCGTCGTGTTCGGGCTCATCGGCGCGTTCGTCCAGGTGCCCTACGTCGCGATCGGCCCCGGTCCCACCTACGACACGCTCGGCCAGGTCAACGGCGTTCAGGTGGTCGAGGTCGACGGGCAGCAGACCTACCCCACCGCGGGTGAGCTGCGCATGACCACCGTCTCGCTCAACGACGAGATCAGCCTGTTCGGCGCGCTCGGGCTGTGGGTGAGCGGCCGCTACGCGCTGGCGCCCCGCGAGGAGTACTTCCGCCCCGGCGAGAGCGACGAGCAGGTCCAGCAGCAGAACGTCCAGCAGTTCCAGGACTCGCAGAGCAACGCCGAGGTCGCCGCGCTGCGCCACCTCGGCTTCCCGGTCAAGGTGCTCGCCCAGACGATCGTCGAGAACACCCCGGTCAGCCGGGTCCTCGCCGCGGGCGACCGGCTGCTGTCGGTCAACGGCCGCACCATCACCAACGAGGACGACGTCACCGCCGCGCTCGCCGACACCGCCCCGGGCCAGACCGTGCCGATCACGTTCCAGCACGGCACCGAGCCGCCCCGCACCGAGCAGATCACGCTGGCCGCCAACCCCGACCCGAACAAGAAGCAGGGCTTCATGGGCCTGCAGCCGATCGACCGGGCGGACGTGCCCTTCGACGTGAAGATCTCGCTGCAGGACGTCGGCGGCCCCTCGGCGGGCCTGATGTTCGCGCTGGCGATCGTCGACCGGCTCACCCCCGGTGAGATGGTCGCCGGCGAGCACGTGGCCGGCACCGGCGAGATCACCGAGAAGGGCGTGGTCAACCCGATCGGCGGGATCTCGTTCAAGGTCGTCGCCGCACGGGAGGCCGGGGCCACGGTGTTCCTCACGCCCCAGGACAACTGCGTGGAAGCCGCCGCCGCGGCGCCGGACGGGCTGAAGCTGATCAAGGTGACCGACTTGAACAGCGCTCTCTCGGCGCTGGAAGCGCTCAAGGCCGGGCAGCCGACGCCGTCCTGCTGACCCGGGCCGCCGGCTCGGCGGGGCGGGGCTCGCGCGGGAGCTGGGTCTCGCGTGGTTGAGTGTGGGGCTCGCGTGCGGGAGCATAGGGCCCGCGGACGGCAGGGTGGGACTCACGCACGGGAGCGTGGAGCTCGCGGACGGGAGCGTGGGACTCGCGCGGCTGAGCGTGGGACTCGCGCGGCTGAGCGTGGGACTCGCGCGGCTGAGCGTGGGACTCGCGGACGGGAGCGTGGGACTCGCGGGTCGTTAGGGGGCCAGCGTCGCCCGGAGGGCGTCCAGCAGGTTCGGCGCCAGGTCCGGGTGCTCGACGATCTCGTCGGCCGGCTCGGCGTCCTCCGCCTTCGTGTACCCCCGCAGCCGCACCACGCAGGCGCCCGGGCCGTCCCGCAGCACAGCCGCCACCAGACGCGCCTCCGTCCGCTCCGGGTGGTCCGCCGCGGCCCGCCGCAGCCGCTCCGCGTCGGCGGACTCGTCCAGCTCCGACTCGGCGCTCGGCGGCAGCACGATGATCTCCTGGGCCAGCGCGCAGCCGGTCACGACCTCCGGCCACGCGATCCGCCCCAGCGCCTCCGCCAGGTCACCCTCCGGCAGCGGCTCCTGCGCCACCGGCGTCAGCGCGCTCGACGGGTCGAGCTGCCCGGCCAGTTCCGGCTGCTCACGCAGCAGCGACGCGGTCGGGACCAGCGCGAACAGCTGCGGCGCCTGGTCCCACCCGGCGGCGGCCACGAACTCCTCGACCTCCCTGGCGAGCGCGGCGATGGCCGGACCAGCGGCGGGGTTGACTTCGGATGCCATCTCCTCATCGTCTCAGGTGCGTGCCGGACGTGTCCGATTCGGGCCGGTCGGGGAACCCTGAGCGGCCCTCCTAGAGTTAGGGGTTCAGGGGTGTCCTGCGTTACGGGCTCCCCGCCAGCGGACCACGACAACAGGAGCGTGCGCAGTGGCCAGTCGGCCCCCAGTGAGCCTGCCGAAGCTGTCCCGTCGCAGCCGGGTACTGCTGATCATCGCCGCGGTGATCATCCTGGCGCTGCTACTCGGCGCGCGCCTGTTGGACACCTACGTCGACTGGCTGTGGTTCGGCGAGGTGGACGCCCGCCAGGTCTTCAACACCATGGTCGTCACCCGCATCGTGTTGTTCTTCGCGATCGGGCTGCTCGTCGGCGGCTCGCTCGCGCTCAGCCTGTGGATCGCCTACCGCACGCGACCGGTGTTCGTCCCGGTCTCCGGCGCCGACGACCCGCTGGCGCGCTACCGCTCGGCCGTGGTCGGCCGCATCCGGCTGTTCGGCATCGGCATCCCGCTGGTCACCGGGCTCATCGCGGGCGCGACCGGCGAAGGCGAGTGGCAGCGCATCCAGCTGTTCCTGAACGGCACGAGCTTCGGCCAGACCGACCCCGAGTTCGGCAACGACATCGGCTTCTACGCCTTCACGCTGCCCTTCTACCAGTGGCTGCTCGGCTGGCTGTTCGTCGCGGTGACGATCTCGTTCATCGGCGCGCTGATCGCGCACTACCTCTTCGGCGGCATCCGGCTCGCCGGCCGCGGCGGTCGGCTCGCCGGATCGGCCCGCGTCCAGCTCGCCGTCACCGCTGGCCTGTTCGTCCTGCTCAAGGCGGTCGAGTACTACTTCGACCGGTACAACCTGCTCTTCTCCGACCGCAACCCGCTGTTCAACGGCGCGACCTACACCGACCTGAACGCGGTGCTGCCGGCGAAGCTGATCCTGCTGTGCATCTCCGCGATCTGCGCGGTCGCGTTCTTCGCCGGCGCCTTCCTGCGCAACATCCAGCTGCCCGCGATCGCGCTGGTGCTGCTGATCCTGTCCGGCGTCCTGGTCGGCGTCGCGTGGCCAGCGATCCTGGAGCAGTTCTCGGTCAAGCCGAACGCCAACCAGAAGGAAGCGCTTTCCATCAGCCGCAACATGGAGGCGACCAAGTCCGCGTTCGGGCTCGACAACGTCCAGTACGAGGACTACACCGGCACCGGGCAGGCGACCGCCGCCGAGATCAGCGCGGACACCACGACCGTGCCCAACATCCGCCTGCTCGACCCGAACGTGCTCGCGCCGACCTTCACCCAGCGGGTCGGCCGGGAGAACTTTTACGGCTTTCCGCAGAAGCTCGACATCGACCGCTACGAGATCGACGGCCGGATCCAGGACTACGTCGTCGCCGCCCGTGAGATCAACACCGCCAACCTCACCGGCAACCAGACCAACTGGATCAACAAGCACCTGGTCTACACGCACGGCAACGGGTTCGTCGCGGCCCCGGCCAACACGATCGACCGCGCGGTGAGCAGCGCCAACAGCGACGGCGGGTACCCGATCGCGGTCACCAGCGACACCCAGAACCCGACCGGCGCCGGCATCAACCCGACCAACCCGACCGCACCCGGCATCGCGGTCACCGAGCCGCGCATCTACTACGGCGAGCTCACCAACGACTACGCCATCGTCGGCGGCCAGGAAGGCCGCGCGCCGGGCGAGTACGACAGCGCCAGCAGCAGCAACTACCGCTACGAGGGCACCGGCGGCGTCAACCTCGGCAACTGGTTCAACCGCCTCGCCTTCGCCGCGAAGTACGGCGAGCGCAACATCCTCTTCTCCGACGCCATCAGCGACGGCTCGAAGATCATGTACAACCGCGACCCGCGGCAGCGCGTCAGCAAGGTCGCCCCGTGGCTCACCGTCGACGGCGACCCGTACCCGGCGGTGGTCGACGGCAAGATCGTCTGGATCGTCGACGGCTACACCACGCTGAACAACTACCCGTACTCGCAGCAGACCCAGCTCGGCGCCGCCACCGAGGACACCCTCGCCGGCGTCGCCCGCCAGGCCAACAACAACATCAACTACATCCGCAACTCGGTGAAGGCGACCGTCGACGCGTTCAACGGCACCGTCACCCTCTACTCGGTCGACGACAAGGACCCGGTCCTCAAGGCGTGGGAGCAGGTCTTCCCCGGCCTGGTCAAGCCCGGCACCGAGGTCACGCCCGAGCTGCGGTCGCACTTCCGGTACCCGGAGGACCTGTTCAAGGTCCAGCGCGAACTCCTGACGAAGTACCACGTCACCGACCCGCAGGAGTTCTACACGACCAACACCTTCTGGAACGTGCCCCAGGACCCGACCCAGGAGGGCGGCACCAACCTCGACGCCGCCGGCCTGGCCAACCAGCCCGGCTACTACGTCCTGGCCCAGGCACCCGGCCAGACCGGGACCACGTTCCAGCTGACCAGCCCGCTCACCGCCCTGCAACGGCAGTACCTGGCGGCCTGGATGACGGTGTCCTCCGACCCGAAGGACTACGGCGCCATCAAGGTGCTCCGGCTACCCACCACGGCCGCGGGCAACAGCCAGGTCGACGGCCCCGTCCAGGTCCAGAACAGGTTCCAGAGCGACTCGCGGTTCGCTTCCGAACGGACCCTGTTCAGCAACCAGAGCGTCACGGTGATCTTCGGCAACCTGATCACCCTGCCGCTGGGCGGCGGGTTCCTCTACGTCGAACCCGTCTACATCCAGCAACGCAACCAGAACAGCTACCCGCAGCTCGCCCGCGTGCTGGTGTCCTACGGGTCCAAGGTCGGATTCGCCTCCACCCTCGGCGACGCCCTCAAACAGGTCTTCGGCGACCAGGCGGCCCAGGCGGCGACCTCGCCCACCCAGCAACAGCCCACCACCACGCCGACGACACCGCCCGCCACACCGACCACCCCGCCGGCCGGTGGCACGGGCAGCACCCCGGCCCTCGACCAGGCCGTCGCCGACATCCAGTCGGCGCTCGAACGGCTCCGGCAGGCCCAGCAGAGCGGCAACTTCGCCGCCCAGGGCGAGGCGCTCGCCGCGCTCGACGCCGCCGCCCGCGCCTACGAAAACGCCAAGGCCGCCCAGACGACCTCGGCGCCGCCCCAACCAGGCGGCTGACCAGCCACGCAGGGTGCCGGAGCCCCTTCCGGCACCCTGCGTGCACGCCCCCGCAACCAAGGCGTAAACTGGTCCTCACAACGCGGGGTGGAGCAGCTCGGTAGCTCGCTGGGCTCATAACCCAGAGGTCGCAGGTTCAAATCCTGTCCCCGCTACAGAGGCAGGGGCCCTCATGTCCGCGGAAAGCGCGGACGTGAGGGCCTCTTTCGCGTTGTTCTGGGGGTCGAACCCCCAGACCCCCGGCAGGGGGCGAGCCCCCTGCACCCCCGCTCGGTGCCGGTTGCGTTGTGGCCTTGCGTTGCGTGGGCCCTTCGCGCCCTGTGGGCGCTGGTGAGCTTGCCCCCGTTCGCCGGACACTTCGGGTGTGGGGTCAGTGATCTTGGTCTGACTCCGTGTGCAGGGCTTCAAACGTGACGGGGCTGTGCATTCCGATTTTGGAATGTCTCCGTTTCGGATTA
>NZ_PQHY01000086.1:0-26882 GCF_003385175.1 Amycolatopsis ruanii | reverse complement strand
CGCCTTGGCCTCGGCCACCATCGCCGCCGCGGCAGCCTGCTCCGGCGACAGCTGCGCCGCCTTCTGGTCACGCTTGCGTGGACTCACAAGGTCCGATGTCATCACTCACAGTGCCCATCCCGCCGGACCTCAGCCCGGCGTGTCGGGCCAGAAACACCGATCTTGGAACAGTCCCCCCGTGGCCGGGAAAGCCGCATACCCCAGGACTCCATTCTGATGCAGAGAGCCTGAAATGCGCGACTTGGGCAATTCCACGTCTTTTTCTCAGGACCCCTCAAAGCTTGCGCCGCTGCTTGCTCCGGATCACGTACAGTGTAGAAGCCGCGACGGAAGGCCGGTTTGGCGAGCCCCTGCCGTCGGATCGGATACTCCGCGCACAATGGTCGTCCGCGTCCCGCGGTAGAGATCGATGAAGTTGTCCGGGACTGACCCTGGCCGACATCGGCTGCCGCTCGGCCCTGTGCGCGCTTGGCTGAGCCGAGCACCTTCAGGTTGATGACGGGCTGGTTATGGCGACCACGAGGCCGGCTCTCCCGCTTGGGTGACAGCGGCGGCGAGAGAGGTGGCCGCGCCGCGGGAGTCAGTGCACGGGCTCGCACCATGGCCTGGCGGGCGGCCTCGGCGGCGGCGCGGACGGCTGCGGCATCCGCTGCGGCCGCAGCCGCCGATCCGGCGCGGCCTCCGGTCGCGACGGCCGCCCCCGCAGCCCGCCCGTATTTCAGCGCTTTTCCGGCTTTGGTCGCGCCTCGCACGACGGCGCCATTCGGCACCCTCGCCGCGGGTTCGGAACGTCCGCACGACGCCCGCCCGGAGCGTCCGCACGGCGCGTAGGTGGAAGATTGTCATCCACCAGGTGTGAATCGTGGCCGTAGTAGATGTTGTGCGCCCGTGTGGAACGTCACCGGGTTGCCCCACGGCCGTCCCGTACCTCCCGTCTTGAGATCGGACACGTTGCTCGCCATCGGCCCGTCCACCGTATCGCCGGACACCGCCGCTCTTTCACTCGACAGTAGGCGACTCAGTATCAGGTGGAATTCACAATTCATCCAAGTCGATGTCGAAGCCCGAGCCATCATCGTAAGGGACTGCGTTCCAGAGCGACTTGGCAGCTTTCCACACGGCTCGAACCACTGACCAGTCCACGTCGGAGCCGGTCAAAGTGAGAGTCACCACCGCGTTGGCCGACCTGATTCGGCCGGATGGTTCTGCTTCGGCCACCTCGGCGATCATCGCCGAGGCCAAGGGGGACTGCGCGTGGATCTCGATGTGGCAGCCGCTGGCACCGACGGGCTCGCCAGCCCGGTCGAGTATGGCCGACACCCAGGAACCGCCAGACTCACGTTCACCCGGGCGAAGGTCGGACCCCTGCTCGCGAGCCGCTGCCACCAAGGCGTCAAGCCCTCCGGCAGCGTCATTTTCCCCGAGCGCACAGTAAAGCCTTACTTGATGAGCCATGCCCACCCTCCGGTCATGGGACGCACCTGACCAAGTTGTCGAAACCATCCTGCTCGCGGAGCCACACGTTTCTTCGCTTGGCCCCGACCGGGGTGGGCAGGCCGATCGGTGGTCCGGCATGACATTCTCACTTCCGGCCACCGGCAATAGTTCGTACACCGGACGCCAGCTGTCCACTTTTTCCACGTCACTGTCGTTTGTCAACCGTGGTTGCACCATGGCGGCCAGCGTGAAGAGATGCTTCAGCCGCAACAATCGGCTCACCGTGACGCGATCCACATTGCGCCACACCGGCCCCAGCCGCTTCGCCTCGGTGAGGCGTTCGTCGGTGATCTCCGCCGAAATCAGCCGGAACAGCCGGTCCGCGCCGAACGGTGACTCAGGCGCAGGCACGATGCCGAAGCCGCCGAGCGTCCCGGACAGGGCGACCCGCCTGACGAGCACCTCGAAGGGGTCGGCGAGCCGGTGCGCTTCCGTGTACGTGAGGATTCCGTCCAGGTTGCGGAGGTACCAGTCCAACTCGGCCCCCGCCAGGAACCGCCGGTCAGCGGACAGCGACCGGTTCAGCTCGGCCCTGAACTCCGTCAATAGCGTCTGCACCAGACCCGACCAATGGTTCACCCCCTTGTCCGGACCGGGCCGGCCACCCGATTCCCACCAGTCGAGCGCCGACCGAATGCCACCGTCCCCGATGCCGCGGGAACTCACGCGGAGCTGCCCACGGGGAAGGTGACCCGGACCGTGGTGCCCTCCCCCAGCGTCGAGGTCACGTCCACCGTGCCGCCGTGGGCGGTCACGATTCCCTCGACGATGGCCAGGCCCAGTCCCGACGAGCCGCCGCCGTCGCGGCCGCGGCTCGCGTCGGCTCGGTAGAAGCGCTCGAACACGTGCTGCAGGTGCTCCGGCGCGATTCCCTCGCCCTCGTCCCGCACCGCGACCAGCACGTCCCGCTCGCGGGAGCTGACCGTGACGGTGACCGGCGTGCCGGGCCGGGTGTGCTGCGCCGCGTTGCCGACGAGGTTGCGCAGCACCTGCTGGATACGGGGACCGTCACCCTCGACGACCGCTTCCGCCGCCCCGTCCAGAGTGATCTTCCGGTCGGCGCTGACGATCCTGGCATCGTCCACCACCTCGCCGGCCAGCGTGACCACGTCCACCGGCGCGCGGTCCAGCGGCTGGGCCGCGTCGAGCCGGGCCAGCAGCGCCAGCTCGTCGACCAGCAGCCGCATCCGGCCCACCTCGGCCTGCATCCGCGCCATGGCGTGGTCCAGCTGCTCGCGGTCGCGCAGACCGCCCTGGGCGTACAGGTCGATCCAGCCGTGCAGGGCCGCCAGCGGCGTGCGCAGTTCGTGTCCGGCGTCCGCGACGAAACTGCGCAGCCGGTCCTGGGCCCGCTGCTGGGCGTCGTACGCCTTCTGCAGCCTGGCGCTGAGCACGGCGGCACGGGGGCCGGCGACCAGCGCGACGAGGGCGGGCCGCCACCGCGAACGCCAGTTCACCGCTGCTCCGGACACAGGCGGTACCCGAAGCCCCGCACGGTGCGGATCAGCGACGGACCGCCGAAGTCGATCTTGCGGCGCAGGTTGGAGACGAACCGCTCGACCACGCCCGCGTCGCCGCCGAAGTCGTACTGCCAGACGTGGTCCAGGATCTGCGCCTTGGACACCACCCGCCCGGAGTTGAGCATCAGGTACCGCAGCAGCCGGAACTCGGTGGGCGACAGCTCGACCGGGCGCCCGCCCCTGGTCACCACGTGCCTCGGTTCGTCCACCACCAGGTCGCCGCACGCCAACACACCCACCGGCGCCGCGGAGGGCACGCGACGGGCCCGCCGCAGCAGCGCCTCCAGCGGCGCGGCGACCTCCGCCACGTCGAACGGCTTCGTGAGGTAGTCGTCGCCACCCATGCGCAGCCCGCGCACCCGGTCGTCCAGCTCGTCGCGCGCGGTCAGGAACATCACCGGCACGTCGACGCCTCGCGCGCGCAGCAGCTGCAGCAGGTCGAACCCGTCCGTGCCGGGCAGCATCACGTCCAGCACGATCGCGTCCGGTGCGTGCGCCTCGATCGCGGCCAGCGCGGCCGGCACGTCACCGGCCGCCTCGACCTCGAAGCCCGCGAACCGCAGCGCGGACAACAGCAGCTCCCGCAGGCCCGGGTCGTCGTCCACCACCAGGATTCTGTCCACGTCCCCCATCACACCACGTTCCGCCTGACTGCCGCGAACCTGACGGTTCGCTGAGGATTGCCGGACGGTTGGTCCGTACCTGTGGTGTCACCGGGCCGGCCGGTCCTAACGTTCCCCACGGCACACCGGAAAACAGTGGGGAGAACGGAAATGCCAACACGTCGTGGATTCCTCGCCGGCACGGCAGCACTGGGAGGTGCGGCACTGGTGGGTCCGGGAAAGGCGGAGGCGGTTCCGCTCAGCCAGGCGCCGGTCACGATCAGGCCGGGTGACCCCCGCTACGAAGACCTCGTGCTGCGCCGCACGAGCGAGCGGTTCTTCCCGCGTCCCGGTTCCTTCTGCCTGCCCACCACCACCGAGCAGGTCGTGCGGGCGGTGGCGAACGCGACGCGCGAGGGGAAACGGATCACCGTGCGAAGTGGCGGGCACTGCTACGAGAACTTCGTCGGCGACGGCGCGGAGGTGATCATCGACCTGTCCGCGATGCGGCAGGTCACGTTCGACCGGCAGCGCAACGCGTTCCTGATCGAGCCGGGCGCGACCCTGTGGGAGGTGTTCGAGCGGCTCTACCTCGGCTGGGGGGTCACGATCCCCGGCGGCCAGTGCGGCGGCGTGGCCGCCGGTGGCCACATCCAGGGCGGCGGTTACGGCCCGCTGTCCCGGAGTCTCGGATCGGTGGTGGACTACCTGTACGCCGTGGAAGTCGTCGTGGTGGACCGGTCCGGACGGGCACGCGCGGTGGTCGCGACCCGCGAACAGGACGACGAGAACCGGGACCTGTGGTGGGCGCACACCGGAGGCGGCGGCGGGAACTTCGGCGGCGTCACCCGGTACTGGATGCGCGCGCCCGGCGCGACCGGTGACGATCCCACCCGCCTGCTGCCGAAACCACCCGCCGTGACACTCGGCGCGACGATCGGGTGGCGCTGGCAGGACACCACCGAGGAGTCGTTCCACCGGCTGCTGCGCAACTACGGCGAATGGCACGAGCTCAACAGCGCACCCGGCTCCCCCTACGCCAGCCTCTTCAGCCCGATGCTGATCACCCGGCGCAACACCGGCGCCGACCCGGGTGGGTTCGTCATGGTGACCACAATGGACGGCAGCCTGCCCGACGCGGACCGGCTGCTGCGCGACTACCTCCAGGAGATCACCGCGGGAGTCCCGGGCACGACCACGGTGGAGCCGCCGCACCGGCTGCCGTGGCTGGCGGCGGTGAAGGCCGGCTCGCTCAGCCAGGCCGACGAATCCGGGATGTTCAAGGCGAAAGGCGCCTACCTGCGCAAGCGGTTCACGGACGCGCAGATCGGCACCGCCTATCGTTATCTGACGAGCACGGACCACCACAACGAGCGGGCAGTGCTGCTGCTGGTGCCCTACGGCGGCCGGGTCAACACCGTCGCGCCGGACGCGACCGCGCTGGCGCAGCGGGACAGCATCATGAAGGCGATCTACACAGTCACCTGGACCGACCCGGACGGCGAGCAGGCGAACCTGGACTGGATCCGGCGCTGGTACCGCGCGATGTACCAGGACACCGGAGGTGTGCCGGTGCCGAACAGCGTGAACGACGGCTCCTACATCAACTACCCGGACATCGACACCACCGATCCGGACTGGAACAGGTCCGGAGTCCCCTGGCACACCCTGTACTACAAGGACAACTACCGGAGGCTCCAGCAGGTCAAGGCGCGCTGGGACCCGCGGGACGTGTTCCACCACGCCATGTCCGTCAAGCTGCCGGACTAGGACTGGGGTCCACCGCGAAGATCCCGTTCGCCGAGGGGATCGCGTCCTTCGGCGCCGCGCCGTCGCGCGCCTGATCGGTCAGTGCGCCACGAGCGGGAGGCGGACCTCGAACCGGCGGCGATCGCCAGCCCGAGCCCCGCGCCGGTCGCGCCGGAGGGGTCCGGGGTGCGGGCCGCCGTATCGCGGAAGGCGACGTCGAAAAGCCGGAACAGCTCGTCGTCGGGATACCTCCGCACCCGTCGTGGACGGCCACCCGCACGGACACCGTGCTGTCCGGGGGCGTGCGGATGCCAGCGCGGCCGAGTGCCTGGAGGCGTTCGCGCGCATGCTGCCATCGACGGCGTCGAACGCCCGCGGGCCACCTGCGACACGATCGTGCCCGAGGCGGCGTGCACGAGCACCCAGTTCCACCTGCAGGTGAGTCCCGCGCAGTTCCCCGCCTACTGGAACGCCGCGCAGGCCATCGCCGGAGTACAGGTCGCGGTCGGCGCGAACTCGCCGTTCCTCCTCGGCAAGCACCTGTGGGCCGAGACGCGCATCGCCCTGTTCGAGCAGGCCACCGACACCCGCCGCGAGGAGCTCAAGTGGGACGTCGACGCCGGTGAACGCGACCGGCTGCTGGGCGTCGTCGAGCAGCGCTGCCTGACCGGCACGACCGGCGCGAGCTGGCAGCAACGACCGTTCCACCGCTTGTTCGACACGACGGGCCTGGACCGGCGCACCCTGGTCGGCGAGTACCGGGAGCACATGCACCAACGAGCAGGTGCACACCCGGCCGGCTCAGGGGTGCTCGGTGGCTTCAGGCCGGCTGGAGCGCATCAATCGGGATGTGTAGTATCCCCATTATGCGGATGAGCGAAGGCGTGGAATGGGGCTTGCACTGTTGCCTCGTCCTCGCCTGGCTCGACGACCTGGCACCGCTGCCCGTCGGCCGGCTCGCGGAAGCATTCGACCTGCCTCCCGAGTACCTGAAGAAGCAACTGCAACCCCTCGCCAAAGCGGGCATCCTCCGCTCCGAGGCAGGCGCACGCGGCGGCTACCGGCTCGACCGCACCCCCGAGACCATCAGCCTCATGGATGTCGTGACCGCGATCGAAGGCGGCACCGACCCGTTCCAGTGCACCGAGATCCGCAAGCGCGGGGCCGGGAGAGCCGGAGCACCCGAAGAGTTCGCGCACCCCTGTGGCATCTCGACGGCCATGCGCAGGGCCGAACTGGCCTGGCGGCGCGAACTGGCGAACCAGACGCTCGCCGACCTCATCGCGAACACCCCGGCCACGGCCGAGCGGCGCACCCGCCGCTTCATCGAGCGCACCGCCTGAGCCTGCACCGCCCGGCGTGCCGGGCTTTTCTTGGAAGGAGAATCGGGACATTGAATATCTCGATAACTCGTCGTGACGGATCCTCGGCCGCCCCGCCGCACTCGGGCGGCCAGGTCTCCCTCTTGGCACTCGGCACGTTCGCCGTCGGCACCGACGCGTTCGTGGTGGCCGGGTTCCTGCCCGAGATGGCGGGCGAACTCGGCGTGACCGAAGCGACGGCGGGCTACTCGGTGACGGTCTTCGCGATCTGCTACGCGGTGTTCTCACCGCTGCTGGCGACGATCACCGCGACGGTGCCGCGCCGGCGCCTGCTGGTCGCGGCGCTGGTGGTGCTCGGGCTCGCCAACCTGGGTACCGCGTTCGCCCCGAACTTCGCGCTCCTCATGGCCTCTCGGGTGCTTGCCGCGCTCGGGGCGGCGGCATACACCCCGAACGCGGGCGCGGTCGCGTCGTCGCTCGTGAGTGCGGAACGACGCGGGCGGGCGCTCGCGCTGGTGGTGAGCGGACTGACCGTGGCGACGGCGATCGGCGTGCCGCTGGGCAACCTCGCCTCCCGCTTCCTGGGGTGGCGCAGCGCCCTGGGGCTGGTCGCGATGCTGTGCCTGCTGATCGGGGCTGGTCTGGCGATCCTCCTGCCGAAACTCGCGGGAGGAAACCGGGTGCCGCTGACCGAGCGGCTGGCGGTGCTGCGCAATTCGGGCGTGCGGATGATCCTGCCCGTGACCGTGCTCGGCATGGCTGCCGCATACACGGCCTACGCCTACGCGATCCCCGCGTTCGATGCCGCCGGAATCTCGCCCGATGCGGCTCAGTGGATGCTGTTCCTCTACGGGGCCGGAGCCGTTGCGGGTGCTCAGTCCTCGGGCAGGCTGACCGACAAGTTCGGCGGCACCAAGGTGCTGATCGTCGGGTACGCCGTGATGACGTGCACCCTGGTCGCGTTCGGCTCGCTGACGCTGGCAGACGTGACGCTGCCGATTCTGGTCGGCGTGCTCGCCTTCACCTGGGGCGCGAGCAGCTGGTGCCAGACCCCGCCGCAGCAGCACCGCCTCATCGCCGCCGCGCCGGACGAAGCACCGCTCGTGATCGCGCTGAACTCCTCCGGCATCTACATCGGCATCGGGGTCGGCACGTTCGTCGGCGGGCTCGCCGGGGCCGGAAACGCCACCTGGATGTTCTTCTCGGGAGCCGTGATCGCCACGATCGCTGGTGTGTTCCTGGCCGTGCCGGAGGTACGCCGGAGGACAGGGGCCCGCGGCGAACAGTTTCCGTGAGAACCCGGCCGAGGCACGCGCGACCCGGCGACGGTTGCGAGCTGCCCGACTGGGCCGAGCGAAACCAGCGCCACTGAACCGCAGGACGTGACGCCGGCCTTCCGCATCCCGGCAGCCGTTGCCGGCCGGTCCGCCTCGGACACGGGCAGGGCGTTCTCCGCGAAGCGGCTGACGTTCGCCCCTGGGCGTGCTAGTCAGGTACCGTCACTCGTCGGTCGTGGGGCAGTGGGGGCGGGGTTTGAGGTCGAGGCGCACGCAGGTCGCGGCGGCGATGTCGGTCACCGCGTTGAACGTCGCGGTCGCGATCACGGTCAACGTGCTCACCTCGGGCTGGAGCTGGCTGGTCTTCGTGCTGCTCGCGGTGCTGTCGGCCGGCTGGATCGCGATCGAGGCCTGGCGCGCGGTGCCCCGCCGCCGGAAGGACGGCTCGCCCGGCGCGCCGGTGCCGCCTGGGCCGGGAATCTTCGTCGCGCGCCCCGAGCTGGCCGGGCCGATCGTGCGTGCGCTGCTGACCAGCCGCAGCCGCAAGGTCGGGATCACCACCGGCCTTGCGGGCGCGGGCGGCTTCGGCAAGACGACGCTCGCCGCCGCCGTGTGCGCCCGGCCGGACGTGCGAGCCGCGTTCGACTGGATCGACTGGGTCACGGTCGGCCAGGAGGTGCGGGGCGCCGCGCTCGCCGACGCGATCAACGACATCAGTGAGCGCCTCGACGGGCAGCGGCCCGGCCTGACCAGCCCGGAACAGGCCGGCATCCGGCTCGGTGAGCTGCTCCGGGAGAAAGGCCGGGCGCTGCTCGTCGTCGACGACGTGTGGACGGCCGGGCAGCTCCGCCCGTTCCTCAACGCCGCACGCGGCTGCACGCTCCTGGTGACGACGCGGATCCCCGACCTGCTGCCCGGCGACGCGGAAACCGTCGAGGTCGACCAGATGAGCCGGCAGCAGGCGCGGCTCCTGCTGAGCAGCGGTGTCGGCGGGCTTCCCGAGGCGATCGCCGACCAGCTGCTCGACATCACCGGGCGGTGGCCGCTCGCGCTGGGCCTCGCCAACGGCGCCTTGCGCCGCGCGGTGCGGGACGGCGCAGACGTGACCGCGACAGCGGAACGGCTGCTCGCGCGGTTGCGCGACCGCGGCCCGGCCGCGCTGGACGTGACCGACGCGGCCCGCCGCGACCGCGCCGTCGCGGCGACGCTCGAATCGTCGCTCGGTGTGCTCGGCGACCAGCGCGAGCGCGTCGTGGAACTCGCGATCTTCCCGGAGGACACCGAGATCCCGGTGGACCTCCTCGTCCGCTACTGGCAGCAGACCGCCGGACTGCCACCCGCCGAGTGCGACCGGCTCTACCACGAGCTGGCCGAACTGTCGCTGATCATCCCCGGCGGGACCGGGCTGCGGATGCACGACGTCATCCGCACCTACCTGCGCCACGAGTGCGGCCCGGACCGGCTCGGCAAACTCCACACCGCCTTGCTCGACGCGGCCGCCGCGCTCGCCCGGGACGGCGCGGATCCCGTCCCGTGGTGGAACCTGCCCGCCGGCGCCGAGTACCTGTGGCGCTCGCTGGCCTACCACCTCGACGGCGCCGGGCGGAGCGCCGAGCTGACCGCGCTCGTCACCACACCGCGGTGGGTCATCCGGAAGCTGGTCGCCTTCGGGCCCGTCGCGGTGGCCGAAGACCTCGCGTTCGCGGACACGCCGCCGGCCCGGACCCTGCGCAGGTTCCTGGACCAGCAGGCGCACCTGCTCATCCCCGGGCAGCCGGAGCACGCGGTGGTCAACGCGCTCGCCCACCGTCTGCCACCGGTGGCCGAGCTGCGGGAACTCCGGATGGCCACGCTGGCCGAGGTCGAGGGCCGCCCGCGCCTGGTTCCCCAGGGCGACCTGCCGGACCTGCCCCACCCCGCGTTGATCCGGGTCCTCACCGGACACGACGGCTGGGTCCGTGAATGCGCTTTCACCGGCGAGCCCGGCGCGCTGGTGTCGGCCGCCGGCGACGGTTTTCGCGTGTGGAACCCGGAGACCGGCGAGCTGATCCGGTTGATCGAAGACCGCGAGCTGGGCTTTCGCAGCGCGTTCGCCCTGTCCCCGGACGGCGGCCTGCTCGCGGGTGCGGGCGCGGAGCCGGAGATCCTCGTGTGGGACACCCGTACCTGGGAAGTGCGGGCGCGGCTGCCCGCGCGCGGTGGCGAGATCACCGCGCTGTGCTTCTCCGGCGAGGGCACGAACATCGTCCACCAGACCGGCGACCGGACCGTCCACGTCACCGAGATCGCCACCGGACGTCACCTGCGGTTGGTCAGGGCCGAGGAGGTCCTGGACGACGCAGTCGGGCTGCCCGGCGGCGACCTGCTCGTGCGCTACGGGGCCACGCTGGAGATCTGGCCGGCGACGCAGGACGGGCGGACCCGGCTGCAGCCCACGGATCCGCTGTCCCCGCGCGGTCTCGCCGTCAGCGGAGACGGCCGGTGGGCCGCCGTCACCGGCGACGACGGTGTGCTGCTCTACGACCTGCGAAACCCCGTCGCGCCTCCGCGGTTGCTCGGTCACGCCCGCGAGCTGCGGGCAGCCGTGTTCTCCCCCGACGGCGGCACGCTCGCCACCGGGAGCGTGAGCGGCCGGATCGTCCTGTGGGACCTGGCGAGCGCCCGGCCCCGTGGCGCCATCCAGGCGCACGCGTCCGAAATCAACGATCTGTCCTTCGCGCCGGACAGCTCCGCCCTGGCCTCGGCCGGGGACGACGGCACCGTCCGGCTGTGGGACCCGGCGGGCACCCCGGCCGGTCCGGGATGCGGCACGGCGACCGTGGCCGACCGGTGCGCTTTCGCGGCGGACGGGTCGTGGCTGGCGGTCGCGAGCGGCAACACCCTCACGATCCGCGACCCCGAGTCCGGAGAGGTGGTCGACGAGCTGACCGAATCGAGCGTCTTCGGCCTCGCCGCCGTCGGCAGCGACCGGCTCGCCGTGGAGCGGGTCGACTCGATCCTGGTTCGTGACGCGGGGAACTGGCGCAGCTGCCGCGCGCTCCGGCCCCCGTCGGACGGTTACCTCAGCGAGGTCACCACGGGAGGTGCGCTCGTGGCGGCGACCGACGGCGACGGGCAGATCCTGGTGTGGGACACCAGGACCTGGGCACCGCCGGTCGTGCTGACCGCCCGCGAAGCGAGTGTCCACCTCGGTGCTCCCCGCGCCTCGCCGGCCCGGCGGGCGGTCAACCGCCTCGACCAGCGGCTGCGGCGGCGGTACCGGCGGCGGATTCACCCCTTCCGCCGGGTGATCGGGCGGCTGGCCACGCCCGCGCCGCTCGTGCGGCTCGTGATCGCGCCGGACTCCGCCTGGATCGCGGTGGCGGTCGGGGCGGCCGTCCACGTCGTGGACGCGCGCACGTGGCAGTCCACCGCGACGCTCTCGTTCGACGAGGAGCCCGAGGGCATGCGGGTGCCCTCGCACGGGGACTGGCTGGTGGTGGCTGCCGGGGACCGGATCAGCTACTGGAGCACGCGGTCCTGGACGAAGGAGTCCGAACTGGTCGCGCCGGACATCGTCGGCGCCGCGGGCGGGGACTGGTCGCCGGACGGCTCGCTGCTCGCGACGGTGTCGCCGGACGATCAGGCGCTGGTGCGGATCCAGCACAGCCGGGACGGCACGTGCCGCACCGAACTGCGCCTCGACGGGGAGGCGGCCACGTGCAAGTGGCTGAGCGCCGACCGGCTGGCGATCGTGGGCGGGCGGGGCATCTACACCTTCGACTACCTGCGGTGACGTCCTCGTCGGCGCGTCACAGGCGCGTGCCGGTGAACGACGCCAGCTCGGCCAGCAACTCGTCCTGGAACCGTTCGTCCCGGGCCGCCGGGTGCGGCTCGCGGGGCTGCTGGTGGTACCAGTAGCCACCGGTGGTGCGGGCGTCGTCGCTGGTGGCGAGCCATTCCTGGGTGCGGTGGCCGAGCCGGAGGTCGGCCGGGGCGCCCGGGCCGCCCATCTTCGTCGGCACCCAGCCCGGGTCGACCGCGTTGACGCGCACGCCCGGCGTTGTGGATCACCGCGTCCATCGTGCCGAGCGCGTTCACCTGCTCGGCGACGCCCCGCGTCTGCTCCACGTCGGCCCGATCCCCCACCACCGCCGCGGCGCCCCGGTCCAGCAGCGCCCGCACGGCGGTGAGGCGTTCCCCAGGCCGTCGGCGGAACCGGTGATCAGGATCCGTGCCACGTCTCACCCTGCCACACCACACGAACGGGCGGTCGTCCGGCCAGTAAGGTTCGGGGCGCAGGACGGTGACGGAAGGGCGGCCATGAGCACGTTGCAGACTCTGGACCGGGGCCTGCGTGCGCTCGAGGTGATCTCCCAGTCGCCGAACGGGATCTCCGTCGCCGAGCTGGCGAAGGAACTCGACGTCCACCGGGCCATCTGCTACCGCATCGTCGCGACGCTCGAGGAGCACCTGCTCGTCGCGCGCACCGAGGACGGGCGAGTCCGGCTCGCGGTCGGGCTGGCCGTGCTGGCGTCGCGGTTCGCGCCGCAGTTCCACCTCGATGCCCGCCCGCTGCTCAAGGCGCTGGCCAACGAAACCCACGCGACCGCGTTCATCTCCGCCGCGGAGGGGCAGTCGTGCGTGGCCGAGCAGGTCGCCGAGCCCGACGACCAGGTGCTGACCGTCGGCTACCGGGTCGGCAGCAGGCATCCCCTCACCCGGGGCGCGGCCGGCCTCGCGATCCTCGCCCTGCGACCGGAGGAACCGGGCGAGCCCGAGGCCGTGCGCGTCGCCCGGCGCGACGGCTACAGCCTCACCCGCGGGGAACTCGAACGCGGCGCGGTCGGCGTGGCCGCGGGCATCCGCGTGCCCGCCCGGCTGGGCACCGCCACCACCGTGGAGCGGTCGGTCGGCGTGGTCGCCATCGAAGGGCTGGACACCGAGACCGCCGCGCAAGCCGTGCTCCGCACCGCCCGGCAGCTGGAGCAGCTGCTCTCCGCCTGACGAACCTTGACGCCTCCCGCACCTCCCCTTACCCTCATCGCAGTTCGCTCAACGCGACACACTGTGCGTTATTGGTAAAACTCCTGGTAGGGCGAGAGGTAGCAGCATGAGCACGTGCCCGGTGTCGGCGAACGCGGCGGCGTTCGATCCGTTCGGCGAGGACTACCAGGCCGACCCGCCCGCCTCCCTGCGCTGGTCGCGCGACGAAGAGCCGGTGTTCTACAGCCCGTCGCTGGGCTACTGGGTGGTCACGCGCTACTCCGACGTCAAGGCGGTGTTCCGCGACAACGTCACGTTCTCGCCGTCGATCGCGCTGGAGAAGATCACCCCGGTCTCCGCGGAGGCCACCGCGACGCTGGCGAAGTACGGCTACGCGATGAACCGGACGCTGGTCAACGAGGACGAGCCGGAGCACATGCCGCGCCGCCGCCTGCTGATGGAGCCGTTCGCGCCGGAGCAGCTCGCCCACCACGAACCGATGGTGCGCCGCCTGGTCCGCGAATACGTCGACCGGTTCGCCGACAACGGCAAGGCGGACCTGGTCGACGAGCTGCTGTGGGAGGTTCCGCTCACCGTGGCGCTGCACTTCCTCGGCGTCCCCGAGGAGGACATGGCGACCCTGCGCCGGTTCTCCATCGCCCACACGGTCAACACGTGGGGCCGCCCCTCACCCGAACAGCAGGTCGAGGTGGCCGAGAACGTCGGCCGGTTCTGGCAGTACGCCGGAACCGTGCTGGACAAGCTGCGCGAGGACCCGTCCGGGCACGGCTGGATGCCCTACAGCATCCGCGCCCAGCGCGAGCACCCCGACGTCATCACCGACTCCTACCTGCACTCGATGATGATGGCCGGCATCGTCGCCGCCCACGAGACGACGGCCAACGCCGCCGCCAACGCGATCAAGCTCCTGCTGGAGAACCGCGTCGTGTGGGAGGAGATCTGCGCCGACCCGGGCCTCATTCCCGGCGCCGTCGAGGAATGCCTGCGCCACTCGGGTTCGGTCGCCGCCTGGCGCCGGCTCGTCACCCGGGACACCACGATCGGCGGCGTCCCGGTGCCGCGCGGCGCCAAGCTGCTCATCGTCAACTCCTCGGCCAACCGCGACGAGCGGCACTTCGACGACACCGACGAGGTGGACATCCGCCGGGACAACGCCACCGACCACCTGACCTTCGGCTACGGCAGCCACCAGTGCCTGGGCCGGAACCTGGCCCGCATGGAGCTGCAGGTGTTCCTGGAGGAGCTGACCCGCCGCCTCCCGCACCTGGAACTCGTGCCCGGCCAGAAGTTCACCTACGTGCCCAACACCTCCTTCCGCGGCCCGGAACACCTGTGGGTGCAGTGGGATCCCGCCGCGAACCCCGAGCGGGCGGACCCGTCGATCCTCGAAGCCCGGCAACCCGTGCGCATCGGCGACCGTCCGAACCGCACGGTCAGCCACCGCGTCACCGTGCTGTCCGCCGAGCGCGCCGCGGACGACGTCGTCGAGGCCGCGCTGGCCGCCGCCGACGGGAAACCGCTGCCGAAGTGGTCCCCCGGCGCGCACGTGGACCTGGAACTCGGCGACGTGTCCCGGCAGTACTCGCTGTGCGGCGACCCGGCCGACCGCACGACCTACCGCATCGCCGTGCGGAAGGATCCGGACAGCCGCGGCGGTTCCCGGTACGTGCACGAGAACCTGCGGCCGGGCAGCACGCTGTCGCTGCGCGGGCCGCGCAACCACTTCCGGCTCGACCCGGCGGCGCGCCACTACGTCTTCGTGGCCGGCGGGATCGGCATCACGCCGATCATCGCGATGGCCGACCGCGTCAAGGCCACCGGCGGCAGCTACGAGCTGCACTACTGCGGCCGCCGGGCCTCCGCGATGGCGCTGCTCGACCGGTGCCGGCGCGACCACGGCGAACGGCTGCACGTCCACTGCGGCACCGAGGGAACCCGGCTCGACGTCGCCGCGCTGCTCGCCGAACCCGCCGAAGGCACGCAGATCTACGCCTGCGGGCCGGACCGCCTGCTCGCCGCCCTGGAGGACGCGAGCGCCCACTGGCCCGGCGACGCTCTGCACGTGGAGCACTTCACCACCACGCAACGGGTTCTGGACCCGGGCACCGAACACGCCTTCGACGTCGAGCTCGCCGGCTCGGGGCGCACGGTGCGGGTCGCCGCGGACCAGACCGTGCTCGCCGCGTTGCGGGCGGCCGGCGTCGACGTCCCGAGCGACTGCGAGGAAGGGCTCTGCGGAACCTGTGAGGTGCCGGTCCTCGGCGGCGAGGTGGACCACCGCGACGTGGTCCTGACCAAGTCCGAGCGGGCGGCGCACACGAAGATGATGGCCTGCTGCTCACGGGCCCGCGGCGGGCGGATCACGCTCGGGCTCTGACTCTCTTTCGCGGACCTCGGAAAGGAACTGACAATGGTGTCACCAGTGGACCACGGCGTGCGGCCGTCCACGACCGGGTTCCGGCGCGTGCTCGCCGGCAGCATGGCCGGGGCGGTGCTGGAGTGGTACGACTTCGCCATCTACGGCGTGCTCGCCGCGACCGTGCTCGGCCCGCTGTTCTTCCCCGGCGGCAGCGGAGTGGTGCAACTGCTGCTCGCGCTCGCTACGCAGGGCCTCGGTTTCGTCGCGCGGCCGCTGGGCGGCGTGGTGTTCGGCCACCTCGGTGACAAGTTCGGCCGCAAACCCATGCTGGTCACCACTTTCCTGCTGCTCGGCACGTCCACCGCGGCCATCGGGGTGCTGCCCACCTACCACCAGATCGGCATCTGGGCGACCGTGCTCCTGGTCGTGCTGCGCATGACGCAGGGATTCGCCCTCGGCGGCGAGTTCGGCGCCGCGGTCCTGATGGTGAGCGAGTACGGCGAGCCGAAGCGGCGCGGGTTCTGGGCGTCCTGGCCGCAGGCGGGGGCGCCGCTGGGCACGGTGCTCGCGACCGTCGTGGTCACCGTGATCGCCGCGCTGTTCCCCGGCGACGCGTTCGACGAGTGGGGCTGGCGGGTGGCGTTCCTGGTCGCCGTCCCGCTGCTGGTGATCGGGTTCTGGATCCGCCGCAGCGTCGAAGAGTCGCCGGTGTTCCAGGCCGCACAGGCCGGGGCCGAGCAGCGCGTCGCGCGGCAGAAGAAGTCGAGCGTGCTGGAAGCCCTGTCCCGGCCCCGTCCCGTGCTGCACGGCCTGGGCATGCGGCTCGGCGAGAACATCGCCTTCTACATCTACACCGTGTTCGTGATCGCCTACGCGACCAGGTACTTCGGCTACTCGCGCGGGGATGTGGTCCTGGCCGTGACGTTCGCGTCGGTGTGCCAGTTCGCGGGCATGATCGGCGGCGGGCACTGGTCCGACCGCGTCGGCCGCAAGACCGCGATGCTCGTGCCCGCCGTCGCGCTGGTGGTGTGGGCGCCGGTGTTCTTCTGGATGGTGCAGACCTCCAGCGTGCCGATGCTGTGGCTGGGTGTCTGCGTGGGCGCGTTGTTCCACGGCATGCTCGCCGGGCCGGAGGCCGCGTGGATCACCGAGCTGTTCCCGACCCGCTACCGCTACGCCGGCTCCTCACTGGTGTTCCAGGGCTCCTCGATCATCGCCGGGGCGCCGGCGCCGCTGATCGCGGTGTGGCTCATCGACAGCTTCGGCGCCGGCACGGTCATCGGCTACCTCGTGCTCACGATGGCGATCACCGTGGTCGCCGTGGCGACCAGCCGCGAAACGAAGGGCGTGGACCTGGACCGCGTCGGCTGACCGGAGCCGTCCCCCCGGGCCCCCCGGTGGGGACGGCTGCCGTCGTCACGCGGCGACGACGTCCAGTGCCGTGTGGACGATCTCGGCCGCGGCGGCGGGATCGGCGGCCAGTGCGCGGCGTCAGGCCCTCCGGTTGCTCAGCACCAGCGTGCCCGCCGCCATGAACATTCCGCCGTTGCCCTGCACCACGCTGATCTCGGCGCCCGGCACCTGCGCCGCGGCCTGGCCGCGCAGCTGCCGCACCGATTCCTGGATCAGGAACATCCCGTACATCCCCGTGTGGGTGTACGACAGGCCGCCCCCGTTGGTGTTCATCGGCAGGCGTCCGCCCGGCTCGGTGTGCCCCTCCGCGATGAACGCGCCCGCCTCGCCGCGCGGGAGGAAACCCAGGTCCTCCAGGCCGTAGATCGGGACGTGCGCGAACGCGTCGTAGATCATCAGGTGGTCGACGTCGCCGTGGGTGATGCCGGCCTCGGCGAACGCCTCGGCGCTGGAACGGCGGAACGCGGCCGACGTGGTGAAGTCGGCCATCTGCGAGATCAGCGGCGACTCGAACGTCTCCCCCGTGCCGAGGATGTGCACCGGCGGCCGCGGCAGGTCCCGCGCCCGCTCGGCGGAGGTGATCACCAGCGCCCCGCCGCCATCGGTGACCAGGCAGCACTCCAGCAGGTGCAGCGGGTAGGAGATCATCCGCGACGCCAGCACGTCCTCGACGGTGATGGGGTCGCGGTAGCGGGCCCGCGGGTTCCGCGCCGCCCACTTCCGCTGCGCCACGGCGACCGAGGCCAGCTGTTCGGCGGTCAGCCCGAACTCCTTCATGTACCGCAGCAGCGGGATGGTGAACATGCTCGGCGGCCCGGTCACCCCGTACGGCACCTCGAACTGGGCGTTCGGGCTCGACGCGGGGAACGCGCCGCGCGCCGCCCCGACCCGGGACTTGCCCGACTCGCCGTGGGTGACCAGCACGGTCGCCGCGTGCCCGGCCCGGATCGCCTCGACCGCGTGCCGCACGTGCAGCAGGAACGACGTCCCGCCGACGCCGGTGCCGTCGATCCACCGGGGCCGGACGCCCAGCGCGTCCGCCACCTGGATCGGGCCGGGCGCCGACACGCTCGCGATGCCGTCGATGTCCGTCATCCGCAGCCCGGCGTCGGCCACCGCGTTGCGCGCGCCCTCCACGTGCAGCCGCATGGTGGAATGACCGGGCAGCACGCCGATCTCGTCGGTCTCGGCCGCGCCCGCGATCACCACGTCCATCACCGCGCCTCCGTCCCGGCCGGGGTGAACTGGGGAATCGTGACGTCACCGCGGGTTTCGAAGGTGACCCGCAGGTCCATGTCGAGCACCAGGTTGTCCGGGGTGCTGTCGATGCCGACGATGTTCGCCATCATCCGCGGCCCCTCCGCCAGCTGCACCACCGCGATCGCGTAGGGCACGTCCTGCTCGAAGCCGGGCGCCGGCCGGTGGGTGATGGTGTAGGAGTACAGCGTGGCCCGGCCGCTGGTGGTGAACCACTCGAGCGACGCCGAGGCGCAGAACGGGCAGCACGGGCGCGGGTAGAAGAACGGTTCGCCGCAGTCGAGGCAGCGCTGGATCCGCAGCTCGCCCCGGGCGGCGGCGTCGAAGAAGGGCTGGGTTTCCGGGGTGGGCACCGGAACGGGTTTTCGGCCGGGCATGTCGCTCCTCTGTGGACGGTTCAGCGGCCGAGTAGCGGCCCGAAGGCCTGCTCGATCCGCGCGGCCAGGACGTCGGGGTCCCACGGTCCGGTGCCGGCGATCCGGCTCACCGGTTCCGGGTTGTTGTAGAGCGCGACCTGGTAGCCGGCCGCGTGCAGGATCCGCCCGGTGATCCAGCCGGATGCGGCGCCGGCCAGGTAGGCCACCAGCGGAGCCACGTTGTCCGGCGAATGCTCGTCGCCGGCGGGCGCGCGGCGCCGCTCGCCGGGGATGGAGGCGGTCATCCGGGTGGCGGCGCCGGGCGAGACCGCGTTGACCGTGACGCCGTAGCGGGCCAGCGCGCGGGCGCTGGAATAGGTCAGCCCGACGACGCCCATCTTGGCCGCGGCGTAGTTGGGCTGGCCGGGCGCGCCGTGCAGCCCGGAGACGGAGGTGAAGTTGATGATCCGGTTGTGCGCGCCGCTCTCCCCCAGCGCGCGCCAGTGCGCCGCCGCGAACTTGGTGGTGTTGAAGGTGCCCGTGAGGTGCACCCGGATCACGTCGTCCCACTCGCGCTCGGTCATGTTGAAGACCATCCGGTCGCGCAGGATGCCGGCCACGTTCACCAGCACGTCCAGCCGGCCGAACTCGGTGATCGCGGTGCCGACCAGTTTTTCCGCCGCCGCGTGGTCGGCGACGACCGAGGCGTCGGCGACGGCCGTGCCGCCGGAGCCGGCGATCTCCTCGGCGACCGCGGCCGCGAGCGCGGTGTCCGCGCCCGACCCGTCCAGCCCGGTACCGAGATCGTTGACCACCACCCGCGCCCCTTCGCGGGCCAGCAGCCGCGCCACCGCCGCGCCGATTCCCCGGCCCGCTCCGGTGACGATCGCGACCCGTCCGTCCAGGCGTCCCATGCCGTCCCGCCTTCCGATGCCAGGTTTTAGAACTGGGTTCTGGAATGACCTTCGGCCTCGGCGGAGGCGCTTGTCAAGGGCTTGACACCGATCGCCGGGCGCGCCTCTAATAGACGAACTGAATTCTAGTATTCGTGTCCGGTCCACCTGGTCGTGCGACAACCCCGGCGCGGCAACGTCGCCGCAGCGAGGAGAACGGGCCCATGTCATCCAACCCCGACGTGGCCGGACCCGGGCCGGTGGACGAGAGCCGGAGCAGCGCGGACGCCACTCGGCGCCGGTCTGGACCAGCCGGCCGTCACGACGGAGAACTCCGCCCGCGGCGCGCAGGCACCCGGACGGCGGGCCCCCGGCGACTCCGGCGCGCTCGTGGTCAGCGACGCCCGGGCGGTGGAGCCGGATTCCGGGGACACCCTCGCCACCTCGCGCAGCGCGGTCTTCATCCGCGGCGAAGGCGGGCCGCGTGGTCCGGTGACGGACCGGCCGGAACCGGCACGGCCGCCGGACCACCGCGTCACCCACCGCACCCGACCCCGGCGGGCCGCATCCAGACGGGCAAGGTACGCACAGAAGGGTCGAGCCCATGAGGTTGTTGCCGATACGCGAGCTGGACGAATACCCCACCGGCGCCCGCCGGATGCGGATCCTCACCATGGCCGTGCTCGCGATCCTCGTCGGGTCGTACGAGGCGCAGATCGCCCCCGTCGTCCCGCTGCTGCTCGAGGATCTGGACATGTCGCTGGCCACCTACGGGCTGGTGTCGGCGGCGGGAGTGCTGGCCGGGGCGCTGGCCTCCGCGGTCGGCGGCAGGCTGACCGACCACCTGGGGCGGGTGCGCCTGCTGGTGCCGCTGATGTTCTGCACCGCGGTGTGCTGCTTCCTGATGGTCCTGGTGCACTCCCCCACCCAGCTGCTGCTGGTCCGCGTCGTGCTCTCCATTGTGGACGGTATGGCGATGGCGGGCACCGCGCCGCTGGTGCGGGACTTCTCGCCGCGGATGGGCCGCGCGCAGGCCTTCGGGTTCTGGACCTGGGGCCCGGTCGGGGCGAACTTCCTGGCCGCCGCGGTCGCCGGCGCGACGCGGGCGCTGTTCGACGACGACTGGCGGTCCCAGTTCGTGATCATGGGCGCGTTCTCGCTGGTGATCTCGGTGGTGATCATGTTCAACATCGCCGACCTGTCCCCCGAGCTGCGGGCGCGGATCCAGCAGAGCGAGCGGCAGGCCATCGACGTCGGACGGGCCGGCCCGCCGCGGGCCAGGGAGCTGTTCCGGCACCGCAACATCTGGGCGCACGTCGTCGGCATCTCGCTGTGGCTGGTGATGTACCTGACGCTGTCGCTGTTCGGTCAGACGATGCTGGCCGCCGCGTTCGACCTGTCGGCCTCCACCGCGTCCGGGATCATGTCCGCGTTCTGGGTGCTCAACCTGCTCACGCTCGTGGTGATCGGGCGGGTGTCGGACCGGTTGCAGCTGCGCAAACCCATCTGCATCGCCGGTTCGGTGGTGGCCGTGCTCGTCACCGGCTACCTGATCCTGCTCATGGGCGACCCGGGCGTGTCCCACGTGCACCTGATGATCACCGGGGCCCTGCTCGGCGGGGCGCTCGGCGTCGCGTACGGGCCGTGGATGGCGAACTACTCGGAGGACGCCGAGGACGTCGACCCGCGCCTGCAGGGCAGCGCCTGGGGTCTCTACGGGGCGCTGTCGAAGGTGATGGCGGTGATCGTGCTGTTCGTCGTCCCGCACCTCGTGGAGGCGGCGAGCTGGCGGACCTGGCTGGGGATCGCGGCGTTCTGCCTGCTGCTGTTCATCCCGGCGGCCTTCGCCTTCCACGGCCCGTGGCGGGCGCACCGGGGCCGCGCGGTGGCGCCGGCCGCCCCACTGGAGCGGAGCGCGAACTAGCTCAGCCGAGGCGGTAGCCGAAGACGGACGAAGGGTGTTCAAGATCGGTTTGTGACGGCCGGCTTGAACACCCTTCTGACCGCGCTCTGTCTCAAGATCGACGACTGCTGCCTGGGCGGCGTCGGATGGGCGGAGCCGCCGAAGCTCACCGACCTGTGGACCGACGACGCCTGGATCATCGACCGCCTCGGTCGCGCGCGGACGCACCCTGCCCACCGTGAAGCGCCCGGAACCGGGCGGCTGGGCCAAAGTACGGCTACTGCCGCTCGCACCCGCGCTGATCATCGCCGACAAGGGCGACGTCTCCCGAGAACTCGACCACCACGCACCAAACAAGGGCCTCGCCGTCCACATCCCCAACGCCACTGGCCCTGACCGCCTTCGACGCTGACAGAGTTGCGCATTACTCGTCCAGCTCAGCCGAGACCGGCCGGTCGCGCGAGGTCGCGGCCGGCTGGTTCCGCGCGGCGGCCCCCGGCGGAGGTCAGCACCGCCACCACCGAGATCGCGGTCATCACGCCCAGCGCGAGCCGGTAGCCGGTGACCAGCAGGCCGACCTCCGCCGGGTGGAGCCGGGACAGCGTGCCCGCGAAGACCGACGGCCGCAGCGCCGCCGGGAGCGGGCTGGTCACCAGGGACAGCGCGAGCGCGGTGCTCATCACCACGCCGGTGTTCTGCACCATCAGCCGCATGGCGTTGACGATGCCGACGCGGTGCGGCGGGAGTTCGTCCAGCAGGGCGGTGGTGTTGGCGGGCATGAACATCCCGGACCCCGCGCCGATGAGGACCAGCGCGACGCAGACCGGCGCGTAGGAGCCGTCCGCGGAGACGACGGCCAGCAGCACCGCCAGCCCCGCGGTGCCGGTCACGGTGCCCAGCGCGGCCGCGGCCCGCGCGCTCATCCGCGCGTGCAGCGGCCCGGCGCAGGCCGAGGCGATCATCGCCGCCACCGGCAACGGCAGCACCCTCAGCCCGGCCGACACCGGGTCCTCGCCGTGCACGGCCTGGTAGAACAACGCGACCAGCAGCACCACCGCCATCCTCGCCACCGTGTTGAGGAACGAGGCGAGCAGGCCCAGGGCGAACACGCGATCGGCGAACAGCCGGACGTCGACCACCGGGTGCGGGCTGCGCCGTTCCACCACCGCGAACACCGGCAGGAGCACGGCGAACAGCACCACCCCGGCCAGCACGACCGGGTCCGCCCAGCCCCGCTCACCGGCCTGCGACAGCCCGAACAGCAGCCCGCCCAGCGACACCAGCACCAGCAGGTTGCCGGGCACGTCGAGGCCCCGGTCCTGGCCGGCGCCACCGGTGCGGCGCAGCGTCACCGCTCCCCAGGCCAGGCAGGCCACGCCGAGCGGGACGTTGAACCAGAACACCCACTGCCACCCGAACCGGTGGGTGAGGAACCCGCCCAGCGTGGGGCCGATCAGCTGGGCGACGGAGAACGACGCGATGTAGACGCCCATGCCGCGGCCGAGGTGGCGGCGCGGGAACGCGTCGGTGAGGATCGCGGCGCTGTTGGTCAGCAGCATCGCCCCGCCCGCGGCCTGCACCACCCGCAGCCCGACGAGCCACCACGCGCCCGGCGAGAACCCCAGCAGCAGGCTCGCCCCGGTGTAGGTGGCCAGCCCGCACAGGTACAGCGTCCGGCGCCCGAACAGGTCGGCCAGCCGTCCGAACACGACCATCAGCACGGTGTTGGCGAGCATGAACGACAGCAGCATCCAGCTCGCGGCCGCGGCCCCGGCGTGGAAGTGCCGCACCACCTCGGGCAGCGCCACGTTGAGGGAACTGCTGCCCAGCGCGGTCACGATGCTCGCCATGCTCACCACGGACAGCGCCCGCCAGGCGTAGCGGAGCCGCTCCCGTTCGGCCGGCTCGGACACGGGTCGCCTCCCGAGGTAATCCTAGAATCTCATTCGAGACTAGGCAGCGGCCCCGGGCCGCGTCACCCGGCAAACGGGTTGATCGGCAGGGCGGTTCACCCCGGCGGATCCGGAATGTCCACTCCGGACTCAGACGTCGAGCGGGTTGAGCCGCCGGATGAGCACGATGGCGGCCTCGGCGATCCGGTTGGCCTCGCGCTTGGACGACGACGTCGCGATCTCGCGCCCGGCCTCGCCGATGATGCTGGTCAGCACCGCTACGGTGAGCCGGTCGACCGAGCTGGTGCCCGCGCCGAGCAGCACCGCGTTCTGCCGGACCCATTCCCGGCCGCGGGTGCGGCGGATCAGCTCGAACCCGGGCGGGCCGCCGCCGTCCATGAACAGCCGGGACAGGTCGCGGCGCTGCCACGAGCCCTCGAGGAAGGCGCGGGCGCCCACGATGAACAGCTCCAGCGGATCCTCTTCGCCGTTCGCGCGCGCCTTGGCCACCGCGGCCGCCGCCGCGTGCTCGTGCGCGGACTGGTGGTCCTCCCACAGCGCGAGGAACAGCTCGGTCTTGCCGCCGAAGTGGTGGTAGAGGCTGCCGACGCTGGAGTCGGCGCGGCGCACCACCTCGGCGATGCTCGCGTCGGCGAAGCCCTGCTCGCAGAAGACCTCGCGGGCGGCGTGGAGCATCACCCGCCGGGTTTCCGCGGTCCGGCTCCACTGCCAGGCGTTGCCGCTCGCCTTGCGCGCCATCCCCGCCTCCTCGCTGTCGCCGAACAGGTTACCGGACAGGATCGGGTGACGGTCTTGACACGCATCGCGTCCGGCACGCAGTCTGAACATATTCCTAGAGTTCGGTTCTAGAAATTTGCCGCCGGACATCGCAGAGAGGACCGCGTCGATGGTCGACTTCTCGCTCAGCACCGAGGAACGCCAGATCCGCGACACCGTACGGACATTCGTCGACCGCGAGGTCGTCCCGCTCGAACCGGAGGTCCTGCGCAACGAGCGCGCCGGGCGTCCCGGGCTGGACCCCGGGGTGCTGACCGAGCTGCGGGCCAAGGCCCGCAAGGCCGGTTTCTGGGGCGTCAACACGCCCGAGGAGTACGGCGGGATGAACCTCGGCGCGGTGATGGCCGCGATCGTCGCCATGGAGACCGGGCGCACGTTCGTCCCGTTCAGCTTCGGCGGCACCGCGGACAACATCCTCTACTTCGCCAACGAGGAGCAGAAGCAGCGCTACCTCATCCCGACGATCGAGGGCGAGCGCCGGTCCTGCTTCGCGATCACCGAACCCGGCGCCGGGTCCGACGCCCGCAACATCCGGACCCGGGCCGTGCGCGACGGCGGCGACTGGGTGATCAACGGCGAGAAGGTGTTCATCACCGGCGGCAACGAAGCCGACTTCGTGATGGTGTTCGCCGTGACCGACCCGGACAAGGGCGCGAACGGCGGCGTCACCTGCTTCCTGGCCGACCGCGACATGGGCTGGAAGTCCGAGCCGATCCCCACCATGGGGCAGTGGGGCCCGGCGTCGCTGGTGTTCGACGACGTCCGCGTCCCGGCCGCGAACGTCCTCGGCGAGGTCGGCCGCGGCTTCGAGCTGGCGATGCGCTGGATCGGCCAGGGCCGCTACCTCATCCCGGCCCGCGCGATCGGCTCGGCCGAGCGGATGCTGCGGATGGCGATCGACTACGCCAGGATCCGGCACTCGATGGGCCGCCCGATCGCCGACTACCAGGCCATCCAGTGGCAGATCGCGGACTCCCAGGTGGAGATCGAATCCACCAAGTGGCTCACGCTGTACGCGGCCTGGCGGGTCGAGACCGGCCTGGACGCCCGCCACGCCTCCTCGATCGCCAAGCTCCACGGCGCGCTGATGGCCAACCAGGTGGTCGACCGGGTGCTGCAGATCCACGGCGGCATGGGCTACACCAAGGAACTGCCGATCGAACGGTGGTACCGCGAGCTGCGGCTGCTGCGCATCTTCGAGGGCACCGACGAGATCCAGCGCCGCACCATCGCCCGCAACCTGCTGAAGGGGCACGCGCGCCTCGGCGGGATCGGGGAGTGACCGGATGACGCGATCGCTGCGTGAGCTGTTCCGGCCCAGCTCCATCGCGCTCGTCGGCGCCACCGACAAGTCCGGGTGGTCGCTGTCGGCCTTCCAGAACCTGCGGGACCACGAGTTCGCGGGCAAGGTGTACCTGGTCAACCCGCGCACCGAGGTGGTGCACGGCGAGACGGCCCACCGCAGCCTGTCCGGCATCGGCGAGCCGGTCGACCTGGCGTTCGTCATGGTGCCCACGACCGCGGTGCTGTCCGTGCTGCGGGAGGGCGCCGGGCTCGGCATCCGCAACTACGTCGTGCTCACCGCGGGGTTCGGCGAGACCGGGCCGGCGGGCAAACGGCTCGAGGACGAGATCGTGGCGTTCGCGGTCGAGCACGGGCTGACCGTCCTCGGTCCCAACGGCAACGGCTACATCAACGCCGCGGGCCGGACCACGCCCTACGGCCTGCCCATCCCCGCGCCGCTGCTGCCCGGCCCGGTGGGCGTCGTGTTGCAGAGCGGCGCGCTGGCCAGTTCGGTGCTGAGCTTCGCCCAGGCGCGCAACGTCGGGCTGAGCCTGCTCACGTCGATGGGCAACGAGGCGATGGTCTCGGTGACCGACGTGATGTCGTACCTGGTGGACGATCCCGGCACCAGGGTGATCGCGTTGTTCCTGGAGTCGGTGCGGCACCCGGCCGAGTTCGCCCGGGTCTGCCTGCGCGCCGCCCGCGCCGGGAAACCCGTGGTCGCGCTGAAGATCGGCACCAGCGCGCTGGCCTCGCACACCGCGCAGGCGCACACCGGCGCGCTGGTCGGCGACGACCGGGTGATCGACGCCGCGTTCCGCCGGTTCGGGGTCCTGCGCGTGCACTCGCTGGAGGACCTGATCATCACCGCCGGGCTGCTGGCTTCGGTGGGCCGGATCGACGGGCGGCGGCTCGGCGTGGTGACGCCGTCCGGCGGGGCGTCGGAGATCATCGCGGACCGGGCCGAGCAGGAGGGCCTGGAGCTGCCCGCGTTCGCGCCGGACACGGTGGCGCGGCTGACCGGGATCGTGCCCGGGTTCGCGACCGTGCAGAACCCGCTGGACGTCACCGGGTACGTGGTGGTGGACCGGACCCTGCTGGGCCGGGCGCTGGAGGTGGTGGCCGAGGACCCGGGGATCGACGCGGTGCTGCTGCTCAACGACCTGCCCCGGGTCGCGCCCGCCGATCCGTCGGTGACGTTGCAGATCGCGGGGGCGACCGCGGAGCGGATCCGCCGGTCCCGGGTGCCGGTCGTCGTGGTCAGCAACGTGCTCACCGACATCACCGAGTTCGGCCGCCACGTGCAGGCCCAGACCGGCTTCCCGTACGTGGCGGGCGGCATCGAGCACGGCATGACCGCGATCGGCAACGTCGTGCGGTGGTCGGAGGCGGTGCGGCAAGTGCGTGACGTGGCGCCGGCGGCAGTTGTGGAACCCCCGGCGGCCGGGCCGGGTGAGGTCTGGGCCGAGCACCGGGCGGCGGGGCTGCCGGCCGGGCACGGCATCCCGGTCGTGCCCGCGGAACTGGCCGCGGGCGAGGCGGAAGCGGTCGCCGCGGCCGAGCGGTTCGGGTACCCGGTGGTGCTCAAGGCGGCGGCGGACGGGCTCGGGCACAAGAGCGACATCGGGGGCGTGCGGCTGGGGCTGACCGGGCCGGACGAGGTGCGGGCGGCGCACCGCGAGGTGCTCGCCGCGCTGCGCGACCGCGGCCACCCGGACGCGGCCACCCTGGTCCAGCCGCAGCGGCGGGGCGGGGTGGAACTGCTGGTGGGGGT
>NZ_PQHY01000085.1:0-27248 GCF_003385175.1 Amycolatopsis ruanii | reverse complement strand
GGGCAGCGGCACGCGTCGCTGGCCCCGGGGCGGCGGTCCGGGGTGGGGCCGGTGGCGCGGTGAGGGTGCTTCGTCTGCCCTGCGTCACCTCTAAAGATCAAAAGATGTCCTCGCCGGACGGGCAGGCTCCGGGATGACCAAGGGGTGCCTCGTCTCGTCTTGGCGAGGTGGTCGCTGGGTGGTCATCCCGTCGCCTTCCGGTTTGTGTGTATCACCTTGAGCCAGGGCCGCAAGGTTGGCATGTCATCTCGCGTGAGCGGGGATGTTGCGGCCCTGGCTCAAGGTGATCGTTCCGGTGTCAGGCGACGGGATGACCACCCAGCTACCTTGGGGTCGGGGCACGGCGCTGGCGCGCCGTCCTCTGGCTCAGCCTCGTTGGCTGCGGACTCCCAGCAGCACGTCTTCCCAGGCCGGGACCGCCGGGTGGGCCTTCTTCTTCGGCTTCGGCTTGGCGGCCGCCGGGTCCGGCTGGGCGTCGATGTCCAGCGTGGGCTGCGCCGGCTCCTCGTCCGCCGGCTCGGCCTCGGCCTCCGCCTCCGCGCCCACCGCCCGCAGCGTCCGCGGCGTGCGGTGCGGGTCCAGCAGGTCCTCGGCGTGCTCGTCCAGCGCCGTGACCGTGCCGCCGTGCGCACCGGCCGAGAACTGCCAGTGCGCGGCGTTGTCCGAGCGCCCCGCGGTCCACCGCAGCGCCACGATCCACCGGCCGTCGTCGCCGCGCCAGGCGTCCCACGTGGCCTGCGAGTAGTCCTGACCCCGCACACCGAACGCGTAGGCCACGATCTCGCCGAGCGTGCGCACGTCCGGGCCGTCCTCGCGGATCGGGTGCGCCGACTGCGCCAGCTCGGCGGTCCGGGACCGCTCCAGCAGCACCGGGTACGCGAACCGCTCCACCCGCTCCACCGCCACCCCGGCGGTGTCCGCGACCTGCTGCACCGACTCGCCGGCCCGGATCCGGGCCTGGATCTCGCGTGGTCGCATCTGGCTCTCCGTCTCGATTTCGATCTGCCCGAGCCTGGGAACATCGCCCCGGACGGCCGCACGCAGCTTCTCATCGGCGGGCAGGAGGAAACGCTCGCGCCGCGCCGGGTCTTCGCACACGATGGACTTACCGTCCTCGTGCAGCCCGACCACCCTCAGCGTCCGCATCCGCTGCCTCCTCCTGACTTCACCTTCGGGTGTTCACGGTAGGTCGGCGCGTCCGCTTGACGGGGCAGGCGCGCCGACACTTTTTGGTCGATCTTGCAGCAGTTCCACCCGTTCGGCCACCCGGAGGACACCCCGGTGATCGGGATCCGCGAGGATTGCGCGATGGGGCGGCGGGTTCTGGCCACGGGCGTGGCGATCGAGGTCGTGCTGGTCGGGATCCTGCTGGCCTGGAAACGGTTGGACGGGCTGGATCTGGACGTCTACCGGCTCGGCGCGCAGGCGTTCTTCGACCGCGGTGACCCGTACGGCCCGTTGCCGCCCACCCGCAACGGCACGCTGCTGCCGTTCACCTATCCGCCGTTCGCCGCGTTCGTTTTCGCGCCGCTGCTGGTGGTTCCGGCGGACGTCGCGCTCGTCGGTATCACCATCGTGTCCGTCGTCGCGCTCGGTGTGGTCGTCGCGCTGTGTTTCCGGCACTACGACCGGCGGCTGCACGTGTTCGGCGGCCTGGCGCTGGTCGTGCAGGCCGTCGCGTTGTTCAGCGAACCGGTGCGCGCCACGCTCGGGTTCGGCCAGATCAACCTGCTGCTCGTGCTGCCCGTCGCGGTCGACGCGCTGGCCCCGGTCCGCCGCCGCGGTTTCCTGGTCGGGCTCGCCGCCGCGATCAAGCTGACCCCGGCCGCGTTCGTGCTGTTCTTCCTGCTGCGCAAGGACTTCCGCGCCGCCGCACGGGCGATCGGGACGTTCGCCGGCTGCGCGTTGCTCGCGTGGGCGATCGCGCCGCAGGCGTCGGTCACCTGCTGGACGAAGCTCGTCTTCGCCGGCGATCGGGTCGGCGACCCCGGCTACATCGGCAACCAGTCCCTGCACGGCCTGCTCGCCCGGCTCGGCGCCCCGGCCTGGGCCTGGCTGGTCGCGGTGGCCGTCACGCTCGTCGTCACCGTGCTGGTCATGCGCCGCGCCGACGCCGTGGTCGCGCTGCTCGCGTGCGCCCTCGGCGCGTTGCTGGTCTCGCCGGTGTCCTGGACCCACCACTGGGTGTGGGCGGCGCCGGTGATCGGCGTCCTGACGTGGCGAGGGCGGCGGCTCCGGCCACTCGTGCTCGGAACCGCCGCCCTCGCGACAGTCGTGTTCGTCGTCAGCCCGCTGTGGGACCACCGGAGCGTCTGGCCGCTGGCCGAGAGCTACGTCCTCGTCGGCGTCCTGCTGCTCCTGGTGCTGGGACTAGTCGCCCATCCGCTCGACGACCCACTCGATGCAGCTCGTCAGCGCCGTGATGTCGCCCGGCTCGATCGCGGGGAACATGCCGACGCGTAGCTGGTTGCGGCCCAGCTTGCGGTACGGCTCGACGTCGACGATGCCGTTCGCGCGCAGCACCTTGGCGACCTTCGCCGCGTCGATCTCGTCGACGAAGTCGATGGTGCCCACGACCTGCGAGCGCAGCGACGGGTCCTTCACGAACGGCACCGTGTAGCTGGTCTCCTCGGCCCACTCGTACAGCCGCGTCGAGGAGTCCTTCGTGCGCGAGACCGCCCAGTCCAGGCCGCCGTTGGAGAGCATCCACTCGATCTGGTCGGCCAGCAGGAACAGCGTCGCCACCGCCGGGGTGTTGTACGTCTGGTCCTTGCGCGAGTTGTCCAGCGCCGTGGTCAGCGACAGGAACTCGGGGATCCACCGGCCGCTGTTGCCGATCTTCTCCACGCGCTCGACGGCCGCGGGCGACATCAGGGCCAGCCACAGGCCGCCGTCGGAGGCGAAGCACTTCTGCGGCGCGAAGTAGTAGACGTCGAAGTCCTCGGCCTGGACCGGCAGGCCGCCGGCGCCCGAGGTGGCGTCGATCGCGACGAGCGCGCCCTCGCTGCCGGCGGGGCGCCGCACCGGCACCGCGACACCGGTCGAGGTCTCGTTGTGCGCCCAGCCGACCAGGTCCGCGCCCGGCTCGTAGGCGATCTCCGGGGCGCTGCCCGGCTCGGCCTTGACGACGATCGAGTCGCCCAGGAACGGCGCGTCCGAGGTCACCTTGGCGAACTTCGACGAGAACTCGCCGTAGGTGAAGTGCTGGGCCCGCTCGTCGACCAGGCCGAACGCGGCGGCGTCCCAGAACGCCGTGGTGCCGCCGTTGCCGAGCACGACCTCGTAGCCCTCGGGCAGGGAGAAGAGCTGGGACAGACCGGAGCGCACCCGTCCGACGAGGGACTTCACCGGCTTCTGCCGGTGGGAGGTGCCCATGTACGCGGCGCCCTCGGACGCGAGGTTCGCCAGCTGCTCCGCCCGGACCTTGGACGGTCCGCAGCCGAAGCGCCCGTCGGAGGGCTTCAGTTCTGCCGGAATGGTCAGCTCATCGGTCATGCGCCCAGTCTCGCAGGTCGCGTTTCCGGTGCGTAACGCCGGTGGCGGTCCCACTATGCGGTACGCCAGCCCTCCGGGTCGACGCCGCCGGGGATGGGCGCGGCCGGGTCGTAGGGGGTGCGCGTGAAGATGAACGTGGCCAGATCCAGGTGCCGCGGCGTCCCGTCGGCGTCGCGGCCGACGCGCAGGGTTTCACCGGCGTAGTAGCCGTCCAGGCCGAGCCACTCGTCCTCGGCGACCGGGCGGAACCGGGACGCCCGGCCCATGCCGCTGACCGGGGCGAGGCTCAGCATGCCGCCCGGGAGCAGCCGCAGGTGGTACGGCGTCGGGCCCCAGTGCCACAGGCCGGTGAGGGTGAGCAGGGCGCGGTCGACCTCGGACGGCCGCCACTCCGCCGGCAGGTTCGGCTCGTGCTCGTCGGCGATCGCGATCAGGTCCACCACCAGGCCCAGGATGGCCGGGCCGGTGGTGGCGTTGGCGAAGGTCAGCGCGCCGGTGCCGGTGGACTCGTCGACCAGCGAGCAGGCGAGGAACCCGGGCATCGACCCGGTGTGCCCGGCCAGCCGCTTGCCCTGGTGCCGCAGGACCTGCAGGCCAAGGCCGTAGCCGGAGGTCCAGGTGTCGGCGTCGTCCACCGTGGCGACCGCGCGCATCTCGGCGACGGTGTCCGGACTGAGCACGTCCGCGGTGTCGCCGCCGACGAACGACGTCCAGCGCGCCAGGTCGCGGACCGTCGACCACAGCTGGCCGGCCGGGGCCATCGCGCCGGCGTCCGGGCTGGGCTCGGGCAGCAGCAGGTCGGCGAACGGGTGCACGGCCCAGCCGCGTGCGTGCCTGCCCCGCGGGTGCGGGGTCGTGCGCGACATGTCCAGCGGTTCGAGGACCTCGCGGTTCAGTGCGGTCAGCCAGTCGGTGCCGCGGTGGCGGGCGATCAGCTCGCCGAGCACGCCGTAGCCGACGTTGGAGTAGTGGAAGCGGCTGCCCGGGCGGTTCTTGAGCGCGTTCCGCGCGAGACTCGCCTCCAGGGTGGCCCAGTCGCCGCCCGCGGTGCGCTCCCACCAGGAGCCGGGCGATTCGGCGGTCAGGCCGCCGGTGTGCGAGAGCAGCTGGCCGACCGTCGAGGCGCCGAAGCTGGTGCCGGGGACGTGCTTGTCCAGCGGGTCGTTGAGGTCGAGGCGGCCCTCGTCGCGCAGGCGCATCACGAGCGCGGCGACGAGCGACTTGGTGATCGAGCCGAGCCGGTACTGGGTGTCGTCGTCGGGCGCGTCGCCCTCGACGGTGCCCCGCGCGCCCCACCAGGCGACCTCGCCGTCGCGGACGACCGCGGCGACCATCGACGGCGCGCGGCCGTTCGCCTGTTCCAGGGACAGGCGGCGGAGCAGGGCGAACTCGGTGCTGGGCAGCATGCCGTCATTCTGCCGCGCGCGGCGTGAGCAGCTCCGTGAGGGCGAGCTCGAGGGAACCGAGCAGGCGGCGGTGCAGCTCCGAACCGGGCTCGGCCTGGAGCAGGTGCTGGGCGAAGCCGTCGGTGAGGGCCATGACGATGTCGGCGAGCCTTCCGGCGTCCAGGTCGTCGCGGATGTGGCCCTGGCGCTGGGCCTGGTCGAGGAAGTCGGTGGTCTGCTCGCGCAGGAAGCCGTAGCCGTGGCGGAGGTGGTGCGCCCAGTGCGGCAGGACGGCGGCGCGGGCGGTGAAGGCGAGGATGACGATCACCTCGGCGCGGCGCTGGTCGTCCAGCGGCAGGGCCTCGGCGACCAGGGCGCGCAGCATCGTGAGCAGGTGGTCCTGCGGCACCTTCATCCAGCGCCGCTCGATGTGTTCGCTGGTCAGGTCGAAGGCGAAGTGGAACAGCTCCTCGCGGGTCGAGAAGTACTTCTGCACGGCGCCCGGGGACAGGCCGGCTTCGGCGGCGACGGTGCGCACGCTGACCGTCTCGATGCCCTCCCGGGCGATCAGCCGGAGCAGGGCTTCGGCGATCTCGCGGCGGCGCTGGGGCCGGTCGACGATCTTGGGCACGGTTGTCATCCTAGGAGCGGAGGTTTTAAGATACGATCGTATCCTGAAAACTGGGGGGACGGGATGGCGGGCAAGGGGCGTGCCCAGCAGAACGAGTGGGCCGCGGCGCTGACGCGGGGGCCGGTCGAGGTCCTGGACTTCTTCCTGCCGTTGTGGGCGGGCACGGCGCTGGGGGCGAGCGCGGCCGAGGTGGGGGCGCTGACCGCGCTGGAGACGCTGGTGTCGTTCGTGGTGCGCCCGGTGGCGGGGGCGCTCGCCGACCGGGTGGACCGGGGACGCCTGGCCGCGTTCGGGGCCGTCCTGTATGGACTGTCGTTCGCCGGGTACGCGGCCACGCCCGGTCTCGGACCGGCGTTCGCGGCGGCGGTGCTCGGCGGTGTCGGCGGTGCGGTGTTCTGGGTGTCGCTGCGGGCGCGCGTGGGGGAGGGGCTGGGCGCCGACAAGGCCGCGTTCAGCAAGCTGTTCGCCGCCGAGGGCGGGGGCACGTGGGTGGCCTTCGTGGCCGCGATGTCGCTCGTGTCCCGGATCGACTACCGCGGAGTGTTCTGGCTGGGCGCGGCGGCGTGCGCGGTGGCGGCGGTGGTGATGCTCGCGCCGGCCGGTCCGGTCCCCGCACCGCGAAAGGCGGGCGGCCAGGGTTTCGGCCAGCTGGGCCGTCGGCTGCGGCCGATGCTCCTGCTCGTCGTCATCACCGCGCTCGCCGAGGCGGGCGTGGCGCTGCTCCTGCTCCTGCACCTGCAGCGCGGGCACCACCTGGAGCTGCCCCAGATCGCCGGGGTTTTCCTGCCCGGGTTCATCGTCTACACGACACTGCCGGAGTACCTGCACAAGGTCACCGGACGACTGGGCCGCACGACGGTGCTGTCGCTGGCGATGGGGTCCAGCGCGGTCTTCGCCGCCGGGCTGTCGTTCGCGCCGAACCCGGCGGTGCTGACGGGGATGTGGGTGCTGTCGGCGGCCGCGTTCGCCGCGGCGGTTCCGGTCGAGCAGGAGATCGTCGCGGAGGCGGCCGGTGTCAGCCTCGGCCGCGCGATGGGCATCTACGAAAGCGCGACACTCCTCGGCGCCACCATCGGCACCTTCTCGGCGGGCCTGCTGTACAACGCGGGCGACGGCTGGCAAGCCGCGTGCCTCGGCGCCGCCGCGATCCTGCTGGTGGGCGCGACCCTGGTGCGGCCGGTGCTGCGCGCGGTCACCCCGCAGGGCGCGTAACCGGAAAAGCCCCGGAACCACGCGGGTTCCGGGGCCTGCCACAGCCAGAAAGCGCTTACAGCGGCTTGACCGCCGACCAGCCCTCGACCTCCTCGGGCGATCGCGGGCCCGGGCCGACGTAGCTCGCCGAGGGGCGGACCAGTCGTCCGGTCTGCTTCTGCTCCAGGATGTGCGCCGCCCAGCCGGCGGTGCGCGCCGACGTGAACATCGCCGGCATCATGTGCGTCGGCACCTGCGCGAAGTCCAGGATCACCGCCGCCCAGAACTCCACGTTCGTCTCGATCGCGCGGTCCGGGCGCCGCTCCCGCAGTTCCGCCAGCGCGGCCTGCTCCAGCGCCTCGGCCACCTCGTACCGCTCCGCGCCCAGCTCCCGGCACGTCCGCCGCAGCACGCGGGCCCGCGGGTCCTCGGCCCGGTACACCCGGTGCCCGAAGCCCATCAGCCGCTCCTTGCGGTCCAGGATCCCCTTGACGACCTTGCGCGCGTCGCCCTCCTTCTCGACCGCCTCGATCATCGGCAGCACCCGCGCGGGCGCCCCGCCGTGCAGCGGTCCGGACATCGCGCCGATCGCGCCCGACAGCGCAGCCGCCACATCCGCACCGGTCGAGGCGATCACCCGCGCGGTGAACGTCGACGCGTTCAGCCCGTGCTCCGCCGCCGATACCCAGTACGCGTCCACGGCCTTGACGTGGGCCGGGTCCGGCTCGCCGCGCCAGCGGATCATGAACCGCTCGGTGATCGTCCGCCCCTCGTCGACCCGGGACTGCGGCACCGCGGGCACCCCGACCCCGCGCGCGGACTGCGCCACGTACGACAGCGCCATCACCGACGCGCGGGCCAGGTTCTCCCGCGCCTCCTCGTCGCTGATGTCCAGCAGCGGGCGGAACCCCCAGATCGGCGCGACCATCGCGAGCGCGGCCTGCGCGTCCACCCGGACGTCACCGGTGTGCACGGGGATCGGGAACGGCTCGGCCGGCGGCAGTCCGTCGCCGAACCGGCCGTCGACCAGCAGGCCCCACACGTCGCCGAAGCTGACCTTGCCCGCCAGGTCCTCGATGTCCACGCCGCGGTAGCGCAGCGCGCCGCCGTCGCGGTCCGGCTCGGCGATCTGGGTGCGGAAGGCGACCACGCCTTCCAGCCCGGGCTTGAACCCGTCGTCCGGTTCAGTGTTGTTCGCAACGGGCGCTGAGGTAGTCACTGGTGGAAACCTTTCGCTGCGCATTTCCCCGACAGGAGTTGTTACGCGCGCGTGACGCGCTCGGGGCGCCTCGTCGCACGGTGACCACACCATGCCCCTCGAACGGCCTAGGAGCAATCGAAGAAAGCGGTGGTTTCGGTCACGATTACGAGAACGATTCAGCCGGATGGGTCGTTCGCACGTAAATCCTGTGTTTCGCACGCGCGTGTCGCACTCATCGCGGTGATAGACCTGAGCGCATGCACCTGAGCCCCCAGGAGCGCGACAAGCTGCTCGTCCACGTCGCCGCCGACGTGGCCCGGCGCCGGCTGGAGCGCGGCGTGCGCCTGAACTACCCGGAGGCCGTCGCCCTCATCACCGACCACGTGCTGGAGGGCGCCCGCGACGGCCGCACCGTCGCCGAGCTGATGTCCAGCGGCCGGTCCGTGCTGTCCCGGGACCAGGTGCTCGACGGGGTGCCCGAGATGGTCGACTCCGTGCAGGTCGAGGCCACCTTCCCGGACGGCACGAAGCTCGTCACCGTGCACGACCCGATCGTCTGAGGAGCGCGCGTGCGTCCAGGAGAGATCATCCCGGCCGGATCGCCCGTCGAGCTGAATCCGGGCCGCCCGCGCGTGCGGCTGCGGGTGAGCAACACCGGTGACCGCCCGGTGCAGGTCGGTTCGCACTACCACTTCGCGGTGACGAATCCGGCGCTCGAATTCGACCGGGCGGCGGCCCGCGGTCACCGCCTGGACATCCCCGCCGGCACCTCCGTCCGCTTCGAGCCGGGCGTGGAGCGCGAGGTCGGCCTGGTGCCGCTGGCCGGCTCGCGAACCGTTCCCGGCCTGCGGAAGGACGGCGAGTGAGCAGCATCGACCGCGAGCGCTACACCGAGCTGTTCGGCCCCACCGTCGGTGCGCGGATCCGGCTGGCCGACACCGACCTGCTCATCGAGGTCACCGAGGACCGCAGCATGGGCGCCGGCTCCGGCGACGAGGTGCTCTTCGGCGGCGGCAAGGTGATCCGCGAGTCGATGGGCCAGGGCATGGCGACCCGCGCCGAGGGCGCGCCGGACCTGGTGATCACCGGAGCCGTCGTGCTCGACCACTGGGGCGTGGTCAAGGCCGATGTGGGGGTGCGGGACGGCCGGATCGTCGGCATCGGCAAGGCGGGCAACCCGGACACGATGGACGGCGTCGACCCGGACCTGGTGATCGGCCCGGCCACGGAGATCCTGTCCGGCAACGGCCGGATCCTCACCGCGGGTGGCATCGACTGCCACGTGCACTTCATCTGCCCGCAGCTCGTAGACACCGCGCTCGCCTCCGGCCTGACCACGCTCGTCGGCGGCGGCACCGGCCCGTCGGAGGGCACGAAGGCCACCACCGTCACGCCCGGCCCGTGGAACCTGGTGCGGATGCTGCGGGCGATGGACGGCCAGCCGGTCAACGTCCTGTTGCTGGGCAAGGGGAACACCGTCCGGCCGGAGGCGCTGCGGGAACAGCTCGCGGCCGGCGCGGGCGGGTTCAAGCTGCACGAGGACTGGGGCAGCACCCCGGCCGCGATCGACGCGTGCCTGACGGTGGCGGACGAATCCGGGGTGCAGGTGGCGATCCACACCGACACGCTCAACGAGGCCGGGTTCCTGGAATCCACAGTGGACGCGGTGGCCGGCCGGTCGATCAACGCCTACCACACCGAGGGCGCCGGCGGCGGGCACGCGCCGGACATCATCAAGGTGGCCGGGCTGCCGAACTTCCTGCCGTCGTCGACCAACCCGACCCGCCCGCACACCGTCAACACCCTCGACGAGCACCTCGACATGCTGATGGTGTGCCACCACCTCAACCCGTCGGTGCCCGAGGACCTGGCCTTCGCGGAGAGCCGCATCCGCCCGAGCACCATCGCGGCCGAGGACGTGCTGCACGACCTCGGCGCGATCTCGATGATGAGTTCGGACTCGCAGGCGATGGGCCGGATCGGTGAGGTGATCATCCGCACCTGGCAGACCGCGCACGTGATGAAACGCTGCCGTGGCGCGCTGCCCGGCGACGGCGCGGCCGACAACCTGCGCGCCCGTCGCTATGTCGCCAAGTACACGATCAACCCGGCGATCGCGCACGGCATGGACGGCGAGATCGGCTCGGTCGAGGTCGGCAAGCTCGCCGATCTGGTGCTGTGGGAGCCCAAGTTCTTCGGCGTCAAACCGCACGTGGTGCTGAAGGGCGGCTTCGTGGCGTGGGCCGCGATGGGCGACGCCAACGCGTCCATCCCGACGCCGCAGCCGGTGCTCGCGCGGCCCATGTTCGGCGCCGCGCCGTCCGTGGCCGCGGCTAGCAGCGTGTACTTCGTCGCGCCCGAGGCCCTCGCGGCCGGCCTCCCGGTGACCCGGTCGCTCGTGCCGGTGCGCAACGTGCGCCGCGTGACCAAGGCCGACATGGTGCTCAACGACGCCCTGCCGGACATCCAGGTCGACGCGGACAGCTTCGCCGTGCACGTCGACGGCGAGCTGATCGAACCGCAACCGGTCGCCGAACTGCCCATGGCCCAGCGGTACTTCCTGTTCTGATGGGCATCTCCGCGATCCTGCTGGCCGACTCCCGGTTCCCGGGCGGCGGTCACGTGCACTCCGGCGGGCTCGAGGAAGCGGTGGCGCGCGGGCTGATCCGCACCACCGCCGACCTGCCCGGGTTCCTGCACGGTCGCTTGTGGACGGCCGGATACCTATCCGCCGTCTTCGCTTCCGCGTCCGTCGTGAGTAGACAGTGGACGCGGCTGGACGAGGAACTCGACGCCCGCACGCCGTCGCCGGCCCAGCGCACGGCATCGCGCGCGCAGGGGCGTGGCACCGCGCGCGCCGGCCGGATCGCCTGGCCGTCACCGGTGATCGACGAGCTGCTGGCCGCCACCCCGCGCCCGCACCACCCGATCATCACCGGCGCGCTCACCGGCGTTTCGGGCGGCACACCGCGGGACGCGGCGCTGGCCGTGGCCTACCTCGCGGTCAGCGGACCGGCCAGTGCGGCGGTGCGGTTGCTGGGGTTCGACCCGTTCACCGTCAACGCGATGGTGGCCGCGCTGGGGCCCGATCTCGACGCCGTCGCCGAGCAGGCGGCCGGCTACGCCGGGACCGACCCGGCCCGGCTGCCGTCGCCCGGTTCACCGGCGCTGGACCTGCTCGCCGAAGCACACCTGCGCCACCACGAGGAAGAGGTGCGTCTCTTTGCCAGCTGAACACGGACACGGTCACGGCCACGTGCACCCGGTCAACTTCGACCCGACGGCCACCGAACCCGACCGGTACGAGACGCCGCCCGCGCGCGGCCGCGCGTTCCGCATCGGCATCGGCGGCCCCGTGGGCAGCGGCAAGACCGCGCTGACCGCCGCGCTGTGCCGGGCGCTCGGCGACGAGATCGACCTCGCCGTGGTGACCAACGACATCTACACCACCGAGGACGCCGACTTCCTGCGCAAGGCCGGCGTGCTCGACCCCGAGCGCATCGAGGCCGTGCAGACCGGCGCCTGCCCGCACACCGCGATCCGCGACGACATCACCGCCAACCTCGACGCGGTGGAACGACTGGAAGACCGGTTCCCCGGGCTGGAGCTGGTGATCATCGAAAGCGGCGGGGACAACCTGACCGCGGTGTTCAGCCGGGGCCTGGCGGACAGCCAGATCTTCGTGGTCGACGTCGCGGGCGGGGACAAGGTGCCGCGCAAGGGCGGGCCCGGCGTGACGACCGCCGACCTGCTGGTCATCAACAAGATCGACATCGCGCACCTGGTGAACGCCGACCTGGACGTGATGACCTCCGACGCCCACCGCATGCGCGGCGAGCTGCCGGTCATCACGCAGTCGCTGGTGCGCACGCCGGACGCGCCCGGCGTGGCGGCGTGGGTGCGCGAACAGCTGGCCGGGTGAAGGCGCACGCCCGGCTCGTCGCCGAGGCGGCCGGCGGGCGGACGGTGCTGCGGGAGCTGACGTCGATGGCGCCACTGACCCTGGTACCGCGGCGCGGGTCCGGCGCGGCGGCCCGGGTCCACCTGGTGAACTCGGCGACCGCCCCGCTCGCCGCCGACGAGCTGGTCCTGGACGTCGTGGTCGGACCGGGCGCGGACCTGCGCCTGTCCGGGGTCGCCGCGACGCTCGCGCTGCCCGGGCCTGCCGCCGCAGCCAGCACGTCGTCGGTGCGCGTCGAGGTCGGCCCCGGCGGTTCGCTGGAGTACCGGCCAGAGCCGACCGTGGTCACCGCGCGGGCCCGGCACACCGCGGAACTGGTCGCGACCCTCGACGAGACCGCACGGTTCCGCACGCGTGAGGTGCTGGTCCTCGGCCGCGCGGGTGAAGCACCCGGACGGCTCACCACGTCGCAGCGCGTCACCTCCGGCGGCAGGCCGGTGCTGGACCAGACCCTCACCGTCGGCGACCCGGCCCTCGATGCCAGTGCCGCGGTACTGGCCGGGCACCGGGTGCTCGCCACGGAGCTGCTGGTCGGCGACGAAGTGGCGCAGCCGTCGAGCGGCGACTGGTGGGCGGTGACCCCGTTGCCGGTCGCCGGGTTCTTGATCACCGCGCTGGCCCCGGACGCGGTGACCGCCGAGGAGCTGCTGGGCCGTGGCCGGTGTCACCGTTCGTCGGCTTTCGGAGCGGCTTCCCAGGCCCTAACGTGGGCTGTTACGGGTGAGTAAGCGGGTCGCGGAGGTCGGCACATGCCAGAGGTCGAAAACATCGACGACGTTGCGGTACGCCTTCCCGGCATGCGGGTGGCCTACGACGGCGAAGCGCTGGACGAGGCCGACCTGGCCGGCAGCTGGACCGAGCAGTTGCAGGACTGGCTGAACCAGGCCATCGCCGCCGGGGTCGCCGAGCCGAACGCCATGGTGCTGGCCACCGCCGACGCCGAAGGCCGCCCGTCCTCCCGCACCGTGCTGTGCAAGGGCCTCGACGAGCGCGGCGTCGTGTTCTACACGAACTACACCTCGAACAAGAGCCACGACCTGACCGTGACCCGGTACGCGTCGGCGACCTTTCCCTGGTACGCGCTGCAGCGGCAGGTGACCGTGCGCGGCGAGGTGGAGAAGGTCGACGTCAAGGAGACCGCCGAGTACTGGAAGCAGCGCCCGCGCGGCTCCCAGCTCGGGGCCTGGGCGTCGCCGCAGTCGAAGGTCGTGACGAGCCGGCGGGACCTGGACGTCGCGCTGTCGTCGATCGAGCGCCGTTTCAGCGACGTGGAGGAGGTGCCGCTGCCGCCGCACTGGGGCGGGTGGCGCATCCGGCCCGAGGTCGTCGAGTTCTGGCAGGGGCAGCAGAACCGGCTGCACGACCGGCTGCGGTACGTGCGCACCCAGGACGGCTGGCACATCGAGCGCGTCGCCCCCTGACCCGAACGCCGAACTCACGCGCCCGAGCGTGGAACTCGCGCGCCCGAGCGTGGAACTCGCGCGGGTGCCGGCGAGTCCCACGCTCCTGGGCGCGAGTTCTGCGTTCGTGGCGGCGAGTTCTGCGGTCGTGCCGGCGAGTTCTGCGGTCGGCGAGGTAAATCACCAGCGCTTGGTTAGTTAGCGCGGCTAAACTGGCCGGTTGTGAGTGTCGAGGCCGGGTCGCAACGGGGCAAGAAGCGCAAACTGCTGAAATCGGTGGTCGTGGACGTGCGGCCGCTGCGCACGCCCGCCTTCCGGCGCCTGTTCACCGGCACCGCGATCACCGCGATCGGCAGTCAGCTCACCACCGTCGCCGTGCCGAAGCAGGTCTTCGACCTCACCGGCTCGTCCGGGTACGTCGGCCTGACCGGCATCGTCGCGCTGGTCCCGCTGCTCGTTTTCGGGCTGTGGGGCGGCGCGATCGCCGACACCGTCGACCGCCGCAAGCTGCTCATCTTCGGCAACGCCGGCATCGCCGTCGTGTCCGCCCTGCTGTGGGCCCAGGCGTTCTTCGACATCGGCTCGGTGTGGCTGGTCTTCGTGCTCCTGGCGTTCAACCAGGCGTTCTTCGCGATCAACATGCCGACCCGCAGCGCGATCGTGGCCCGGCTGATCGAACCGGAACTGCTGCGGTCGGCGGCCGCGCTGTCCGGCACCGTGAACACGTTCGGCATGGTGTTCGGGCCGATGGCCGCCGGCGCCCTGATGCCGGTGATCGGCTTGCCCACGCTCTACCTGATCGACACGATCGCGCTGGTCGTCGCGCTCTTCTCGGTCTGGCGGCTGCCACCGCTGCCGCCGCTGTCCGGCACCGTCCGCGCCGCCGGTCTCAAGGACGTCCTCGACGGCTTCCGCTACATGGGCACCCAGAAGGTCCTGCTCGCCTCGTTCGTCGTGGACATCATCGCGATGGTCGCCGGCATGCCGCGGGCCCTGTTCCCGGAGATGGCCGAGCGCACCTTCGGCGACCCACCCGGCGGCGGCCTCGCCCTGGGCTGGCTGTACGCGGCGATCCCGATCGGCTCGGTCGTCATCGGGTTGTTCTCCGGCTGGCTCGGCCGGGTCCGGCGGCAGGGTGTCGCGGTGACGGTCGCGATCTGCGCGTGGGGCGTGGCGGTGATCGGGTTCGGGTTGTCGAACTCGCTGTGGCTGGCCGTGGTGTTCCTGTGCCTGGCCGGCGCCGCGGACATGGTGAGCGCGATCTACCGCCAGGCGATCCTGGTGATGGCCGCGACCGACGAGATGCGCGGCCGCATGCAGGGCGCGTTCACGGTGGTCGTCGCGGGCGGGCCCCGCATCGCCGACCTCACGCACGGCTGGACCGCGGCCGCGGTGGGCACGGCCGCCGCGGCGACCGGTGGCGGGGTGCTGGTGATCGTCTTCATGGCGATCGCCGTCGCGCTGCTGCCCGCGTTCTGGCGCTACCGAGCCGCGGCGGTCACGAAGTAGGCGCGCCGGCTACTCGCCGGCCTGGAACGCCTCGGTGCCCGCCCGCACGCGGTGTGGTTCCAGCAGCGCGCGCTGGCTCGCGGCCCGTTCGATCAGCGTGTCGAAGTCGACGCCGGGCACCTGGTCGGCGAGGCCGGCCAGGTCGCGCAGCGTCGTCCACAGCTGCTTCTTCCCGTCGATCCCCATCGTCAGCACTTCGAGCTCCAGGAAGCGGCTCAGCGGCGAATAAGCCAGCAGCCGCCCGTTCGGCTTGAACCGGGACAGCCGCTCCGCGCCGAACACCGCCGCCGTCTTCAGCGGGTTCTGGCGGACGCCCAGGTGGTCCATGATCGACCGGAACGTGTCGACGTCCTCGGCGATCTCCGTCGCCACCCGTTCGAGTGTTTCGCCCACCGCGGTGCCGCGGTTGTTGCCCGCGGCCCGCCGGGCCAGCTCGCGCCAGCCGACCCCGAGTGCGAGCTGGTCGTTGAGGTAGATCGCCAGGAAACCGTCCACACCCCCGGTTACCCGTGTCCCGGCCGGTCACGCCTGCCAGCCTGGATGTCCCGTTGATCCAAACGGCGGGCATTCCCCCGAAAGCGTGGCCCGGCAAAACGGATTGGGGCACACTTCTCCGGCATGGCTGAGGTGAGCACTACTCAGGAACCCGCGCTCAAGCGGGTCATCGGCCCGAAGCTCCTGCTGTTCTTCGTGGTCGGGGACATCATCGGCACCGGCGTCTACGCCCTGACCGGCCAGGTGGCCGGCCGGGTCGGCGGCGCGCTGTGGCTGCCGTTCCTGCTGGCGTTCGTGGTCGCGTTCATGACCGCGTTCAGCTACCTGGAGCTGGTCGGCAAGTACCCGAGAGCGGCGGGCGCCGCGCTGTACGCCAACCGCGCGTTCCGCGTCCCGTTCCTGACCTTCATGGTCGCCTTCGCGGTCATGTGCTCGGGCATCACGTCGGCCTCCTCGGCCGCGATCGCGTTCGCCAACACCTACCTCAAGGAGTTCGTCGACCTCCCCGGCTGGCTGATCGCGCCGCTGTTCGTCGTCGGCCTCGCCGCCATCAACTTCCGCGGTGTCAGCGAGTCGGTGAAGACGAACGTCGTGCTCACCTGCATCGAGCTGTCCGGCCTGCTGATCATCATCGGCGTCGGCGTGTGGGCGGTGCTCAACGGCAACGGTGACCCCGGCCGTCTGGTCGAGTTCGACACCGCCGACCAGACCGCGCTCGTCGCCATCACCTCGGCGACCTCGCTCGCGTTCTTCGCGATGGTCGGGTTCGAGGACTCGGTCAACATGGCCGAGGAGTGCCGCGACCCGGTGCGCATCTTCCCCAAGGCGATGCTGTGGGGGATGGTCGTCGCCGCCACCATCTACGTGCTGGTCTCGCTGACCTCCTCCCTGCTGGTGCCCGCCGACGAGCTGTCCGCGGCGAAGAGCAACGCCCTGCTCAAGGTGCTCGACGTCGGCGCGCCCGGCTTCCCGCGCGAGGTGTTCTCCGCGATCGGCCTGTTCGCGGTCATCAACTCGGCCCTGATCAACATGCTGATGGCCAGCCGCCTGCTCTACGGCATGTCGAACGAGCGGATCATCCCGAAGGTGCTCGGCACGGTGCACCCGCTGCGCCGCACGCCGTGGGTGTCGATCGTGTTCACCAGCGTCATCGCCATCATCCTGGTGTCCACTGTGGACATCAGCGTGCTGGGCGGCACCACGGCGCTGTTGCTGCTGGTGGTCTTCGCGATCGTCAACGTGGCGGTGCTGGTGCTGCGCCGGGAGAAGGTGGACCACCCGCACTTCCGGGCGCCGACGATCATCCCGGCGCTGGCCGCGGTGTTCTGCCTGTACCTGGTGAGCCCGCTGTCCGGCCGTCCGGCGCGGGACTACACGATCGCGGCGATCCTGCTCGGCGTCGGTGTCCTGCTGTGGGTGGTCAACTGGCTCGCGATGCGTGCCGAAAGAAGTAAGGATCGTGCGCCGACAGCACCGTGACCTCGTCGCCGTGGTCGCGCACCAGCTCGCGCAACCGCCGGTGGTTCTCCCGCCGCGCGCCCGGCACGGTCTCCACCCGGGCCTCGAACCACGCGAGGCCCGGGGTGGCGTGCGGGCGCGCCGGGTCGATCTGGCCGTGGTGGAAGAACGCGTCACCGGCGTGCAGGAGCCACCCGTGTCCGGTGTCCACGGCCACCCCGGCGTGCCCGCGCGTGTGCCCGCCCAGCGGGACCAGCAGGATCTCCGGCGGCAACCCCTTGAGCTGGCGCACCGCGTCGAAGCCGAACCACTTCTCGCCGGTGTCCGGGTAGCTGCTCCACTGTGGACCGTGCGCGAAGTGGACCTGCTGGTACCGCCCGCGTTCCTTCTCGTCGCGGGGTGACCGCAGCGCCCGCAGCTCCTCGGCGTAGACGTGCACGGTGGCGTGCGGGAAGTCGACCAGCCCGCCGGCGTGGTCGAGGTCGAGGTGGGTGAGCACGATGTGCCGGACGTCCTCGACCGCGTACCCGAGCCGGCGGACCTGTTCGGCCGCGGTCTCCGCCACCGACGTCCGCACGCCGACCATGCGCACGAACTTCGCGCCGAGCCACTCGTCCGCGCGGTCGACGGCCGGTGAGCCCATCCCGGTCTCGATCAGGACCAGTTCGGAGCCGGTGTCGACGAGCAGGCAGTGGCAGACCAGTTCGGCGCGGTGCAGGAACCCGCCGCGGCCGTCGATCAGCCGCCCGCCGAGGGGACGCATGGTGCCGCAGTTGAGGTGGTGGACCTTCATGTCAGCTCCCGTTCGAAGGTGGCGCGCAGGTGGTCGCCCACGGCGTGCAGCGGCGCGAGGTCGTGCTGGGTCCTGGCCAGGAGCAGGGCGCCCTCGATGGCGCTGAGCGCGATGGTGGCCAGCGTCGCCGCCGTCGCGGGATCGGCGCCCTGCCCGGTGAGGTACTCGGTGAGGACGGCGTGCCAGGACGCGTACCCGTCGGTGCACGCCTGCCGGATCGGTTCGCTGTCCGCGGCGTCCAACGCGACCGTCGCGATAGGACAGCCGGACCGGTAGTCCGAGTCGGCGAGGTTGCGCCCCAGCGCGTCGATCACGCGGGTGATGGCCGTCCCCGCGTCCGGCGCGGCGCCGAGCGTCGAGCGCAGCAGGTCCGCCATGTTCTCGCTGGAGAACGTGACCGCCTCGGCGGCCAGCTGCTCCTTGCCGCCGGGGAAGTGGAAGTACAGCGAGCCCTTCGGCGCGCCACCGGCGCTGACCAGCTGGTTCAGGCCGGTCGCGTGGTAGCCCTGGGTGTGGAACAGCTCCGCGGCCGAGGCGACCATGCGGCGACGGGTGTCGGTTCTCCGGACCATGTCGATCACCGTAGCGCAAACTATGACGACCGGTCTAGTTAGTTCGCCGCCCAGTATCTTCGGGGCCATGGCCAACCCCACGGGACAGCAGTTCGAGATCACCCGCGGCAACGCGCGCGCCGTCGTCACCGAGATCGGTGCGGGCCTGCGGGCGTTCGAGATCAGCGGCGTGCCCTACCTGGAGACCTTCGCCGAGGACGCCCACCCGCCGAAGGGCGCCGGGCAGATCCTGCTGCCGTGGCCCAACCGCACCAAGGCCGCCCGGTGGACCCACCGGGGCGAGGAGCAGCAGCTGGAGGTCACCGAGGAGGCCCGCGGCAACGCGATCCACGGCCTGACCCGGCACCGCGAGTGGACGCTCGTCGAGCACGCCGAATCGTCGATCACCTTCGAGATCGACGTGGAGAAGCAGCCGGGCTGGCCGGTGCCGCTGCAGGCCCGGATCACCTACGACCTGGCGCCGCGCGAGCTGACCGTCACCCACGAGATCCGCAACGAGGGCGAGTCGGCCATCGGCGTCGGGGTGGGCGCGCACCCGTACTTCCGCATCGGCGACGTGCCGACCGACGAGCTGACGCTGACCCTGCCCGCCACCCGCGTGCGGCCGTACCTCGGCGACCAGCAGCTGCCCTACGGCGACGAGCAGGACACCGCCGGCACCGAGTACGACTTCCGCGCGGGCCGGGTCCTGGCCAGGGTCGACCTGGACACCGCGTTCGGCGGTCTCGTCGCCGGTGACGACGGCCGGTTCCACCACGTCCTGTCGCACGGCGAGCGCAGCGTCGACGTGTGGACCGGGCCGGACTTCAAGTGGGTGCAGGTGTTCACGCCCGCGGACCTGGTCGGCCGCGGCCGCGCGGTCGCGATCGAGCCGATGACCTGCCCGGCCGACGCGCTGAACTCGGGCACCGATCTGATCGAGCTGGAGCCGGGCACGTCGTGGACCGGCAGCTGGGGAGTCCGGGTCCATGGCTGAGCCGATCCGGCTCGGCGCGGCGGACGCGGGCGAGCTGCTGACCCTGCAGCGCGCCGCGTTCCTCACCGAAGCGCGGGCGCATCGCAGCTTCGACCTGCCGCCGCTGACCGAGACGCTCGGCGAGCTGGCCGCGGTGCTCGCGGATCCGGACGTGGTCACCTGGGGCGTGCGGGAGTCCGGGCGGTTGGTCGCGAGCGTCCGGATCCGCCTGCGCGGCGAGGTGGGCGAGGTCGGCCGCCTGGTGGTCGCTCCCGACCGGCAGGGCGCGGGACTCGGCTCGGCGCTGGTGAAGGCGGCCGAGGATCGGCTGCCGCCGCAGGTGCGCGTGCTGCGGCTGTTCACCGGCGAGCTGAGCGAGGGCCCGCTGCGCCTGTACGCCCGGCTCGGATACGCCGAAACCGGGCGAACCCCCGAGGCGCACTACCACCTCGTGCACCTGGAAAAGCGGTTCCGTTAGCGTTGCTCACCATGGTGAAGGCGATTGTGGGCGGATACGTGGTGCCGGTCGAGGGTGACCCGATCGACGGCGGCACGGTGCTGATCGAGAACGGCAGGATCTCCGCGGTCGGCACGGCCGCGGAGGTCGACGTCCCGGAGGACGCGGAGCTGGTCGACGCCTCGGGCACCTGGGTGCTGCCCGGGTTCGTCGACGCGCACACCCACCTCGGCGTGCACGAGGAGGGCGAGGGCTGGGCCGGCAACGACACCAACGAGATGACCGACCCGAACGGCGCCCGCTTCCGCGCGCTCGACGGCATCGACCCGTTCGAAATCGGCTTCGACGACGCCCTGTCCGGCGGCGTGACGAGCGTGGTGATCAAGCCCGGCTCGGGCAACCCGATCGGCGGGCAGACGGTCGCCGTGAAGACGTGGGGCCGCACCGCGCTCGACATGGTCTTCGACGAGGCGGTCAGCGTGAAGAGCGCGCTGGGCGAGAACCCGAAGCGCGTGTACGGCGACAAGGGCCAGACGCCGTCGACGCGGCTGGGGGTCGCGGCGATCATCCGCGAGGCGTTCACGAAGGCCCGCAACTACGTCGCGCAGCGCGACCACGCGCGGGCCGAGGGCAAGCCGTTCGACGTCGACCTGACGCTGGAGACCCTGGCGAAGGTCCTCGACGGCGAGCTGTACTGGGACCAGCACACCCACCGCGCCGACGACATCGTCACCGCGATCCGGCTGGCCGAGGAGTTCGGCTACAAGCTGGTGGTCAACCACGGCACCGAGGGGCACCTGATCGCGGACGTGCTGGCGGAGAAGGGCGTCCCGGTGATCCTCGGGCCGCTGTTCACCACGCGGTCGAAGGTCGAGCTGCGGAACCGGACGCTGCGCTCGGCCGGGATCCTGGCGCGGGCCGGGGTGCGGATCGCGATCACCACGGACCACCCGGTGGTGCCGATCAACTTCCTCGTGTACCAGGCCGCGCTCGCGGTCAAGGACGGGCTGGACCCGGAGACGGCGCTGCGGGCGCTGACGGTGAACCCGGCGGAGATGCTGTCGCTGGACGACCGGATCGGCTCGCTGAAGCCCGGCCTGGACGCCGACATCGTGCTGTGGTCCGGCGACCCGCTGGACGTGATGAACCGCGCCATGCGGGTCTTCGTGCGCGGCCGCGAGGTCTACCACTTCGACGACGCGAGCGGCGAGGGCGTGGTGGCGCCGCGCCGCTACGCCGAGTAGCGCTGCGGAACGCGGAACCCGCCCGCGCGAGTCCCACGCTCAGCCGCGCGAGTTCCACGCTCAGCCGCGCGAGTCCCACGCTCGGCCGCGCGAGTCCCACGCTCAGCCGCGCGAGTTCCACGCTCGGCCGCGCGAGTTCCACGCTGGGGCGGGCGAGTTCCACGCTCGGCCGCGCGAGTTCCACGCTGGGGCGGGCGAGTCCTACGCTCGCACGCGAGTCTCGCGTTCAGCCGCGCGAGTTCCACGCTCGGGCGGGCGAGTCCCACGCTCAGCCGCGCGAGTTCCACGCTCGGCCGCGCGAGTCCCACGCTGGGGCGGGCGAGTTCCCCGCTCGCCCCAGCGAGTTCCGCAATCAGGCCCGCTTCAGGTGGCGGGCGATCACCATGCGCTGGATCTGGTTGGTGCCCTCGAAGATCTGCGGCACCTTCGCCTCCCGCATGTAGCGCTCCACCGGGAAGTCGCGCGTGTAGCCGGCTCCGCCGAGGACCTGGACCGCGTCGGTGGTCACCTTCATCGCCGCGTCGGTCGCGATCAGCTTCGCGACCGACGCCTGGCGGCCGAACGGCATCCCGCGGTCCCGGCGCCGCGCCGCGTCGAGGTAGGTCGCGCGGGCCGAGTCGACCGCGGCGGCCATGTCGGCGAGCAGGAACTCCAGCCCCTGGAAGTCGATGATCGGCTTGCCGAACTGCGTGCGCCCCTTCGCGTACGCCACCGCCTCGTCCAGCGCCGCCTGCGCCAGACCCACCGCGCAGGCGGCGATCCCGAGCCGTCCGGAGTCCAAAGAGGACAGCGCGATCCGCATCCCGGCGCCCGCCGGGCCGATCAGCCGGTCGGCGTCCACCCGGGCGTCGGAGAAGATGATCTGCGCCGTGGTCGACCCGGTGAGCCCCATCTTCCGCTCCGGCGGCGCCGCGGACAGCCCCGGCGTGCGCCCGTCCACCAGCAGGCACGAGATCTCGTCCTCGCCCGTGCGGACCATCGTCGTGTAGAAGTCCGCCTTGCCGCCGTGCGTGATCCACGCCTTCGTGCCGTTGACGACGTAGGCGTCCCCGTCCAGCCGCGCCCGCGTCGCCAGCGCCGACGCATCGGACCCGGCGTGCGACTCCGACAGCGCGTACGCGCCCAGCAGCTGCCCCTCGAGCATGTCCGGCAACCAGCGGTCGCGCTGCTCGTCGGTGCCGTAGTTCACCAGCGCGTAGCAGGACATGATGTGCGTCGACAGCCCGACGCCGACCGACATCCACGCCGCCGCGATCTCCTCCACGACCTGCAGGTACACCTCGTACGGCACCTCGCCGCCGCCCCAGCGCTCGGAGTACGGCAGCCCGAGCAGGCCCGACTTGCCGAGCAGCCGGAACTGCTCCCGCGGGAAGCGCTCGGCCTCCTCGTACTCGGCGGCGAGCGGCTTGAGCTCGTCGCGGGCCAGTTCCCTCGCCAGCGCGATCAGGTCCTCGTATTCGCGGTCGGGGAGCAGGCGGTCGACCGGCATGGTTGCCTCCGGGTGTACTCGAAGCAGTACTCTGTAATCGTCTCCAGTACAGCACATACGGTGGTTCCATGACCAGTCGCGAGGTGCTCCCGCCATCGGGCGGCAAGGCGCTGACCTCCCGGCAACGCGCGCTGCTCGCCGAGCTGGAGGAGCTGTTCCTGGTCGACGGTTTCGTCCACTTCACGCTCGACGACCTGGCGGCCAAGACGCACTGCTCGAAGTCGACGCTGTACGCGCTGGCGCCGAGCAAGGAGCAGCTCGCCGTCCGGGTGGTGCAGCACTACTTCAAGAGCGCCGCCGGCGAGCTCGACGAGCGGATCGCCGGCGTCGAGGACGCCCGCGAGATCATCGGCGTCTACCTGAGCGGCATCGCCGACCACCTGAACCGGGCGTCCGCGGCGTTCATGCGGGACATCAACGACTTCGCCCCGGCGCGCGCGGCCTACGAGCTGAACAGCCGGGCCGCGGCGGCGAAGATCCGGTCGTTCATCGCCAAGGGCGTCGCGGACGGGGTGTTCCGGAACGTGCACGCCACGCTCATCGCGGAGATGGCCACGGTGCTCGTCGAGGCCATCCAGACCGGCGTGGTCGGCTCCCGCACGGGGGTGACCGACGCCGAAGCCTTCACGGCGCTGTCCGAGTTGCTCCTGGGCGGGCTAGCATCTCGCCCGTGATCGTGGTGGGTGGCGAGGCGCTGGTCGACCTGGTGCCGGGTGCCGAGAAGACGAACGACGGCCTGACGTCCCTGGTGCCGCGCCTCGGCGGCGGCCCGTACAACGTGGCCCTCGCGGCCGGGCGGCTCGGCACGCCGACCGCGTTCCTGTCCCGGATCTCGACCGACCGGTTCGGTCAGGCCCTGCGGGAACGGCTGATGGCCTCGAATGTCGACATATCGATGGTGCAGGAGGGCGTGGAGAACACGACCCTCGCCGTCGTGGCCCTCGCGCCGAACGGGTCGGCCAGCTACACCTTCTACACCGAGGGCACGGCCGACCGCCTCGTCGCCGACCCGGGACCGCTTGCCGAGGACGTCACCGTGCTGTGCCTGGGCACCCTCGGCATGGTCCTGGAGCCCGGCGCCACCACCTACGAGACCGTGCTGCGCCGCGAGGCCGCTCGGGGTGTGCTGACCGCGCTCGACCCGAACATCCGGGCCGACCTCATCGCCGACGCCGACGCCTACCGCCGCCGGTTCGCGTCGTGGCTGCCCGACGTGCGGCTGCTGAAGCTGTCCGACGACGACGGCGAGTGGCTGGCTGGCCCGGCCGGGCTGGACGCGGCGATAAAGTCGTGGCTCGACGCCGGGGTGGACGCCGTGGTGCTGACCCGCGGCGGCGACGGGTTGGCCGTCCACACCGCATCCGTGACCGTTTCGGTACCGTCCGCGCCCGCCGAGCTGGTGGACACGATCGGCGCCGGCGACACCGTGCAGGGCGCGCTGCTGTCGTGGCTGCACGACCGGAATGTGGGCACGCTCACCGATCTGGGCGAGTCCGGTTGGCGCGAGGCCTTGACTTTCGCGGCCAAGGCTGCGTCCATCACCGTGTCCCGGAGCGGCGCCGAACCGCCCACCGCGGCCGAGATGGTGTGAACCTGATCCCAACGGTTTGCTCTAGGTAACACAACGGCTGCGCGAAGGCCCGTTGTTCGACTAGCGTAATGGGGGAATTAATACCCCAGCGGGGCGGTGTGCGCGGACGATTTCCGGTCACGCGCGATCACAAAGCTGCCTGTGTGACCTGCAGGAGCTGCCGGCCCGTGTGACCGTGAGAGGGACGACCTGCATGTCCGACGCGACTGCGGCGACCGGTGGCGGCACCGTATCGCTGCGCCTACCGACTGGCGAGCACGAGCTGAAGGTTGTCAATGCCGTCGAGGGTGCTCCCGGCATCGAGCTGGGGAAGCTGCTGGCGTCGACCGGGTACATCACGTATGACCCTGGTTTCGTCAACACCGGGTCGTGTTCCTCGGCCATCACCTACATCGACGGCGACGCCGGGATCCTCCGTTACCGCGGCTACCCCATCGAGCAGCTGGCCGAGCGTTCCAGCTTCCTCGAGGTGTCCTACCTGCTGATCTACGGCAACCTGCCGACCCAGGCGCAGCTGGACGACTTCACGCAGAAGATCAACCGGCACACCCTGCTGCACGAGGACCTCAAGCGCTTCTTCGACGGCTTCCCGCGTGACGCGCACCCGATGCCGGTGCTGTCGTCGGCGGTGGCCGCGCTGTCCACCTTCTACCAGGACTCGCTGAACCCGTTCGACGAGCCGAACGTCGAGCTGTCCACCGTCCGGCTGCTGGCCAAGGTGCCGACGCTGGCGGCGTACGCGTACAAGAAGTCCATCGGCCAGCCGTTCCTGTACCCGGACAACTCGCTGGGCCTGGTGGAGAACTTCCTGCGGATGACGTTCGGCCTGCCCGCCGAGCCGTACGAGGTCGACCCCGAGGTCGCCAAGGCGCTGGACCTGCTGTTCATCCTGCACGCCGACCACGAGCAGAACTGCTCCACGTCGACGGTGCGCCTGGTGGGTTCGTCCGAGGCGAACCTGTTCGCGAGCATCTCGGCCGGCATCATGGCGCTGTTCGGGCCGCTGCACGGTGGCGCCAACAGCGCCGTGCTGGACATGCTGAACGGCATCAAGGCCGACGGCGGTGACGTGGCGAACTTCGTCAGCCGCGTGAAGAACAAGGAAAAGGGCGTGCGCCTGATGGGCTTTGGCCACCGGGTGTACAAGAACTACGACCCGCGCGCCAAGATCATCAAGCGCACCGCGGACCAGATCCTCGGCAAGCTCGCGCCCAACGACGAGCTGCTGGACATCGCGAAGCGCCTCGAGGAGACCGCGCTCTCCGACGATTACTTCATCGAGCGCAAGCTCTACCCGAACGTCGACTTCTACACCGGGTTGATCTACCGCGCGCTCGGGTTCCCGACGCAGTTCTTCACGGTGTTGTTCGCGCTCGGCCGGCTGCCCGGCTGGATCGCGCACTGGCGCGAGATGATCAACGACCCGCAGACCAAGATCGGCCGCCCGCGGCAGATCTACATCGGCGAGAAGGAGCGCGAGTACACCGCGATCTCCGAGCGCTGAGTTCGTCCGGCGTTCTTTCGACGGCGCGTCCCTGGTGGGGCGCGCCGTTTTGTTTTGTTCGGGCGGTGGATGCTCCAGTGATGCCGGGGGTGAGTGGGCATCTTGTGGGTGCGTGAGTGGCGCTTTGGTGCGGCTGCCGGGGGTGCGTGCCGCGGTTGGTCCAGTGATGCGGCGGTGAGTGGGTATCGCGTGGGTGCGCGAGTCGCGCTCACGCGCGGCTGCGAGTGGTGCCCGTGCGAGTGGCGCTCTCGCGCGGGCGCGAGGGTGCCCGTGCGAGTGGCCCTCTGGTGGGTGCGTGAGTGGTCCTCTCGCGCGGTGTCAGCGGGCGGGTGCCGCGGTTGGTCCAGTGATGCGGCGGTGAGTGGGCATCTTGTGGGTGCGTGAGTGGCGCTTTGGTGCGGCTGCCGGGGGTGCGTGCCGCGGTTGGTCCAGTGATGCGGCGGTGAGTGGGTATCGCGTGGGTGCGTGAGTCGCGCTCACGCGCGGCTGCGAGTGGTGCCCGTGCGAGTGGCCCTCTGGTGGGTGGGCGAATGGCCCTCTCGCGCGGTGTCAGCGGGTGCGTGCCGCGGTTTGCTCCAGTGATGCGGCGGTGAGTGGGCATCTTGTGGGTGCGTGAGTGGCGCTTTGGTGCGGCTGCCGGGGGTGCGTGCCGCGGTTGGCCCACTGATGCGGCGGTCAGTGGGTATCGCGTGGGTGCGCGAGTCGCGCTCACGCGCGGCTGCGAGTGGTGCCCGTGCGAGTGGCCCTCTGGTGGGTGGGCGAATGGCCCTCTCGCGCGGTGTCAGCGGGTGCGTGCCGCGGTTTGCTCCAGTGATGCGGCGGTGAGTGGGCATCTTGTGGGTGCGTGAGTGGCGCTTTGGTGCGGCTGCCGGGGGTGCGTGCCGCGGTTGGCCCACTGATGCGGCGGTGAGTGGGCATGTCGTGGGCGTACGAGTGGCACTGTCACGCGGGCGCGAGTGGCGCTCTCGTGCAGGTGCGAGTGGCGCCCCTGCGAGTGGTGCCCCTGCGAGTGGTGCTCTCGTGGGTGGGCGAATGGCTCTCTCGCGCGGTGTCAGCGGGCGTCCTACCGCGGTTGGTCCAGTGGCGCGGTGGTCAGTGGGCATGTCGTGGGCGTGCGAGTGGCCCTTTCGCGCGGGCGCGAGTGGAACCCGCCCGAGGCATCTGGCGCGCGGTTCCTGAATCTCAGGCAGCTCCCGACAACCCAGCGGGCTCTCCCAAACCGAGTCGACCCCCGAAACCAGCCAGAGTCCCGGAAACTGAGCCCCAAAACCCGGCCGGCTCTCCAAAAGAATCACCCCGCCGCCAGGCACCCGTTCGCCTCCCGGGGCTCGTTCTCGCTGTACCGCTTGCCTATCAAGGAGGCACACGTGGGCACCCGGACCCGGCTGCAAGCCCAGCTCGACCGGGCACAACGCGTCCTGACCGACATCGACGCCGCCAGCATGCCGGCCAGTGACCGTGGGACGGCTGATCGAGGAAGTCAGCACGCAGAGGGAAGCCGCGATTCGGGCCACAATGGACCGGCTGCTGCGCGGGGAGATCCCGCGTGGCGGCAAGTGCGACGTCAAGGCCCTCGCCGCGGCCAGCGGCGTCCCGCGCGCCGCACCCACCTGCCCCTCAAGGAGGTGTTCGAACGCCGCCGCGACCAACTGCGGGACGCCGGAGCCATCGCCGACCCCCGCGACGCTCAGATCGACCGGCTCAAGCAGCAAGTGCACCAGCTCAAGCAACGCTTGTCCGCCAAGGAACAGCAGTACACCGAGCTGACCGCCTTCCGCATCCAGGCCCTCGGGACTGTTTCAAGATCGGTGTTTCTGGCCCGACACGCCGGGCTGAGGTCCGGCGGGATGGGCACTGTGAGTGATGACATCTGGGGCTGTGACTCCACGTAAGAGTGAGAAGCGGTTGTCACCGGAG
>NZ_PQHY01000084.1:0-27320 GCF_003385175.1 Amycolatopsis ruanii | reverse complement strand
GACCAGCGGGGCGGGCGCCGGCGCCACGGCCGCCGACGTGCCGGTCGCCACGCCTGCGCTGGACAACGCCAGGGTCGCCACCAGGAAGTCGTCGTGCCGGGTGACCAGGCCGAGCCGCAGCGGTTCGCCGTCCGGGCCGGGATGGGCCGGCAGGTCCTGGGCGTCCACCGCCATGTTGGAGCGGTGCCGCGGGTTCACGGCGCCCGCGGCGGCGGAGACGAACGCGTTGGCCGTCGTGGCCGGTGGCCGGGGCCGCAGCACCCGGCCACCGGACAGGATCGCGTCGCCGGTGAGGCCGAGATCGCCTTCGAAGGCGGTGATCCCGAGCATGACCGGCGCGCCGGGATCGGCCTCCCGCAGCCGCACGCAGTCGCCGCGGTGCGGCCGGATGCGGTCATGGCCGTGGTAGACCGTGACGTGCCGCGGGGGCGCCGATGGCGCCTCCCACACCACGACCAGCGACCAGCCGCCGAAGCACCCGGCGCCCTGCGGGGTCCAGATGTTGCCGAGCGTGACGTCGAGCGGGCCGAGCCGGTCGCGCAGCGCGCCGGTGACGTCGGCGTGCGCGCTGTACCAGCGGTCCAGGCCGGGCCGGGGCCCGTCCCGGCGGATCGTGAACCGGCCGGGCCGCAGCACCGTCACCGCGCCCGCGGCGGCCAGCGTCACCGGCTGGGTCTGCGGGCTGCCCGGCCCGCGGCGGCCGCGGGCGCACGGCCCGGCGCCGTCGCCCAGGACGCCGGCCCAGGTCAGCTCCGCGTGGCGCACCCGCGCCCCGGCCGGGAGCGGCACCCGCGCGGTCGACGAGTTGTACGTCTCGGGCCGCCCGTCGACGTCGGCCCAGACCATCCGGTACCGGTCGTTCTGACCGGGCGGCCCCACGGCGGCCCCGCCTTCGGCGACCCGGCACAGGACGGCGCCGGCATCCGGCGGGCAGACGGTGACGGTGTTACCCACCGTGACGAAATCACCGGCCACCTGCTGGTCGAACACCACGGCCCAGGGGGCCGCCGGCGCGGCGTGGGCCACCGGCGGCAGCGTGACCCACAGCAGGAGCGCCACGACCCCGAGGAAACGACATTTCATATTCCACACCCTCCGCGAAGCCGTCCGACCGGCTCTTTCGGGGAACCTTCGACGAGTCAACTGGAAGTTCCGGATGGACGCCCGTACAGTCGCCAGGCGTGATCACCAACTTGGTACTGATCATCGTACTCATCACCCTGCTCATCGTCGCGGTGACGATTGTTCTCGGGCGCACCAGGACAGCCGCATCGGGTGAATTCGATTCCGATGGTCTTTCATTTCTCGGCGGCCTTTTCAACGCGCTCTTCCTGGTCGTGCTCGCGTTCTACGTGGTCTTCGCCTGGGAGAACGGCGACGACCTGGACAACCGGGCCGCGACGGAGGCCGACGCGCTGATCGATCTCTACTGGCAGGTGGACGGGGTGCCCGACCCGGCGCGCATCGCCGTGCAGGACCTGGTCCGCGGGTACGCCGACGAGGTCGTCGACGGCGAATGGGCGCGGCTGGCGGACGGCCACGACGACGGTGCCGTGGCGGACCTGATCAGCACGATGCGCCAGCGCGTGTCCGCGCTCCCCGCCGACACCGACCAGCTGAGCACCGCCCGCGAGAACGCGCTCCAGGACGTCCGCGTCCTCGACGACAACCACCGCGCACGCGTCGACGCCGCGACGGACCAGGACCCGTTCACCGAAACCCTCCTGGCGGCGACGATCGTCGGCGCGGTGCTCATGATCGCGTTCCCGTTGCTGATCGGGTTGCGGGCGCGGCGGAACCACGTCGCGCTCATGGCCGTCACCGCCGCGGTGCTGGTCGCCACGGTGATCGCGTCGATCGAGCTGCAGGACCCGCTGAACGGCATCTTCGCCAGCGAGCCGGATTCCTTCCGCACCGTGCAGACCACGCTGCCGGACCCGCGCTGATCCGGTCCACAGTGGACCCGGGCCGGAACATTTCGTCGCCCGGCGGGCCCGGACGTGACGGCCGGGCCGTAGGCGCAGCACGAGTGTCGAGAACGCGTGGTGCGGACGAGCCGGATCGCGGTCCCGGGGCCGGGAGTTCCTGGAGGTGGGTCCTCGGCGCCCACGACGCCACCGCCGGGTTCACCGGCGACCCGCGATGGGCGCCGGCTTCGCCGGGCGGATCACGTCCGGCGGCGCTCCGGTCAGGTGCCGGTATCGTGGGCGGACGGTGTGGCGGGACGGCCAGGAGGGATCCGGCGTGCGGGAGCAGATGCAGATCGGCGAGGTGGCCGAGCGCACCGGGCTGTCCCTGCGCACGATCCGCTACTACGAGGAAGTCGGGCTGGTCGTGCCGAGCGCGCGCAGCCAGGGCGGGTTCCGGCTCTACACCGAGCCGGATGTGGACCGGCTCCAGCTGATCAAGCGGATGAAACCGCTGGGGTTCCAGCTGGAGGAGATGCGCGACCTGCTGGCCATCCTCGATCCCGTTCCCGGCAGCCCGGACCTCGCCGACCCGGCCGCCCGGCTGGCCGAGTTCAGCCGGACCGCCGAGCAGGCGTGTGCGGACCTGCGCGCGAAACTCCGCGTCGCCGAGGAGTTCGCCGCGCTGTTGCGGGCGCACCTCGACCAGGCGCCGGCACGGCGGAGCTCCGCCCCGGTCCGGTCGCGCTGACCGCGCACCCCTCACCGTCGAGTACGGGCGGGTTCCGTGCGGGACGAGCGCCGCCTGGCGTGATCCCGCCCGCACTCGGCCCCATCTGTCGTCTAACGTGAGGGTAGAGTTGCCGACGGCCGCCGCGCGTGTGCCGGCGGTCCGGCCGGGTCACCGACGCCCGCGGCCGGCGCGGTCCGAGTCATCCGCCCGGGTGCCCGCTCGCCGTCGTCCTGTCCGTGTCGCCGCGCCCGGTGCGCGCCCGAGCATTGGTTGTCCGTACGTGTCGAATGCGTTGTCCTTCGCGCGCCTGCGCGGCGCCCGCCCGTCGTGGCTGTCGCCCCGGGTCGCCCGCACCGAGATCCTCGCCGGCCTGGTGGTGGCGCTGGCGTTGATCCCGGAGGCGATCTCGTTCTCCATCATCGCCGGGGTCGATCCCAGCATCGGCCTGTTCGCCTCGTTCACGATGGCCGTGGTCATCTCGGTCGTCGGCGGGCGCGCGGCGATGATCTCCGCGGCCACCGGCGCGATCGCGCTCGTGGTCGCGCCACTGGCCCGCGAGCACGGGCTGGGTTACCTGATCGCCACGGTCATCCTCGGCGGGCTGTTCCAGATCGTGCTCGGCTCGCTCGGCGTGGCCCGGCTGATGCGGTTCGTCCCGCGCAGCGTCATGGTCGGCTTCGTCAACGCGCTGGCGATCCTGATCTTCCTGGCCCAGGTGCCGGAGCTGATCGACGTGCCGTGGCCGGTGTACCCGTTGTTCGCCGGCGGGCTCGTGCTGATGATCCTGTTCCCCAAGGTCACCAAGGTGATCCCCGCGCCGCTGGTGTCCATTGTGGCCCTCACCGTGCTGACGGTGGCCGCCGGGATCGCGGTCCCCACGGTCGGCGACAAGGGCGCGCTGCCGTCGTCGCTGCCGGTCCCTGGCCTGCCTGACGTGCCGTTCAGTTTCGGCACGCTCAGCACCATCGCCCCGTACGCATTGGCGTTCGCGCTGGTCGGGCTGATGGAGTCGCTGATGACCGCGAAGCTGGTCGACGACATCACCGACACCCACTCCAACAAGACCCGCGAGGCGATCGGGCAGGGCGTCGCCAACGTCGTGACCGGTTTCTTCGGCGGCATGGGCGGCTGCGCGATGATCGGCCAGACCATGATCAACGTCAGGACCGCCGGCGCCCGCACCCGGCTGTCCACGTTCCTGGCCGGGGTCTTCCTGATGGTCCTGTGCCTGGTGTTCGGCCCGGTGGTCTCCGAGATCCCGATGGCGGCGCTGGTCGCGGTGATGGTCCTGGTCGCCGTCGGCACCTTCGACTGGCACTCGATCGCCCCGGCCACCCTCAAACGCATGCCCATCGGCGAGATCGCCGTCATGGTCGTCACCGTCGCCGTCGTCGTGGCCACCGACAACCTCGCCATCGGCGTGGTCGTCGGCTCGATCACCGCGATGGTCATCTTCGCCCGGCGGGTCGCCCACCTCGTCGAGGTCACCGCGGCCACCGATCCCGACGGCACCCAGGTCGTCTACGCCGTGACCGGGGAACTGTTCTTCGCCTCCAGCAACGACCTCGTCTACCAGTTCGACTACACGGGCGACCCGGACACCGTGATCATCGACCTCACGGACGCCCACATCTGGGACGCCTCCACGGTGGCCGCCCTCGACGCCGTCACCACCAAGTACGCCTCCCGCGGCAAGACCGTCGAGATCGTCGGCCTGAACGAGCACAGCGCCCGCATGCACGGCAAGCTGACCGGCGAACTCGCCGGCAGCCACTAGAGCAGGTGTCGCCGGGCGCGCGGTCGCGGGCCGACCCGCTGCGGTTCGTGCCCGGCCACCGCCCGCCCGGAGGGCGCCTGAGGTGTGGCGCTCCGGCAGCTGGTGGCTACCGCGCCGCCATCCTCATCCACGACGTCCGCACCCGGGCGAAGGTTTCCTCGGACACGGCCTAGGACCGGCCGAACAGCTGGTCCAGGTGATAACGCAGCACGGAGCGAGCGTCCTCCGTGGTGCGCTGGCCGATCAGCACGCTGGTGCCCAGCCCGTGGTTGAGCGCGAGCAGCCGGGCCACTTCGGCGGCCACGTCGACGTCCGGGGGCACCTGCCCGTCCGCCTGGGCTCGCGTCAGCGCGCCGGTGCGCAGGCGGTCCAGCTCGTCCACCCCGGCGATGAACGGTTCGTGCGCGAGCTCGGGGTCGGTCATCGCCAGCACCGCGTACGAGGTGCCGACCAGGTGGAACACCCGGCTCCGCTCGTCGGTGGGCAGCGCCTCGACGAGGAACGCCTCGATGAACTCCCGCGGCGGGACCGGCTCGGGCAGCCCGGCCAGCCGGTGCGCCCACCGCTGGTGGCTCTCCCGCTCCAGATGCCGTAGCGCCCCGAGCATGAGCTGGGCCTTGGTGGCGAAGTAGTACTGCACCAGGCGCAGCGAGATCCCGGCCTCGGCGGCCACGGCCCGCATCGTCACCGCGTGCAGGCCCTCCCGCGCCGCGACCCGCACCAGCGCCTCGGCGATCTGGGCCCGCCGCTGCGCGTGGTCCACGGTCTTCGGCATGCCACCGTCCCTTCCCCGGTTGTGGTACAAGCGTATATGATACGGATGTACCACAGACAGATCGGGGGCGAGCGGAGCGTGCGGAGTTCGGGAACATGCGGCGGGACGGCGATGCGGCCCGGGGGCGCGGTCGTGCTCGCGCTGGTGTGCGCGGCGCAGTTCATGGTGGTGCTCGACGTTTCGGTGATCAACGTCGCGCTGCCCTCGGTGCAGCGGGCGCTCGGCTTCGGCGAGGCCGGCCTGCCGTGGGTGGTCAACGCCTACACGCTGACGTTCGCCGGGTTCCTGCTGCTGGGCGGACGGCTCGCGGACGTCTTCGGCCGCAGGCGGGTCTTCGTCGCCGGGCTCGCCCTGTTCGCCGGGGCCAGCCTCGCCGGCGGTCTGGCGAACTCCGCGTCCCTGCTGATCGCCGCGCGTGCGGCGCAGGGCCTGGGAGCGGCCGTGCTCGCCCCGGCCACGCTGACCGTTCTCACCACCACTTTCCCCGAAGGCGCCGCGCGGACACGAGCCCTGGCCGCGTGGACGGCCGTCGGGCTCGCGGGCGGCACCGCGGGCAACCTCGTCGGCGGGGTCCTGACCGAATACCTGTCGTGGCGGTGGGTTCTGCTGATCAACGTGCCGCTCGGCGCCGTCGCGATCCTCCTGGCCGCCCGGTTCCTGCCGGCCGGCGACCGCGGGCCCGGGCAGCGCCTCGACGTCACGGGCGCGGTGCTCGCCACGGCCGGGCTCGGGGCGCTGACCTACGGCATCGGGGAAGCCCGCACCCACGGGTGGGGTGCGCCGGTGCCCAGCACGGCCCTGGCCGCCGGGGCGGTGGCGATCCTGGTGTTCGTCGTCGTCGAAGCGCGGTTCGCGCGGGTGCCGCTGATCCCGCTGTCGTTGTTCCGGTCGCGGGCGATCCCGGTGGGCAACGTGGCGATGCTGCTGGCGGGTGCCTGCCTGAACCCGATGTGGTACTTCCTGACGTTGTCCATGCAGGAGTCCCTGCACTACAGCCCGCTGCAGACCGGCCTGGGCTTCCTCCCCCACACGCTGGTGACGATCGCGGTCGGGATGCGGGTCACGCCGTGGCTGATGCGTCACGTCGACGCCCGGGTGCTGGTCTTCGCCGGGGCGTTGATCGCCGCGGCGGGGTTCTGGTGGCAGAGCCGGATGACCGCCGAAAGCGGTTACGCCGCCGGTGTCCTCGGGCCGGCCATCGTGTTCTCGGTCGGCAGCGGGCTGCTCAACACGCCGCTCACGACCACGGTCACCTCCGGCGTCGACCCGGCGCACGCCGGAGCCGCGTCCGGCCTGATGAACACCACCAAGCAGTTCGGGGGCGCGCTCGGACTCGCGGTGCTGGTCACCCTGACCGGAACCCCGGACACGGGCTACGGGCGCGCGTTCCTCGCCATCGCCGCGATCCTGGTCGTGGTGGCCGCGCTCGCACTCGCCCTCCCCCGGCGAGGGCAGTCCGTACCGGAACCGCACCGGAACCGCACACCGCGTATCCCGGCCGGCGGCGCATCCGCGGCCCGGGCATCAGCGGAACGTCCCTCCCCTGCGGGCCGTGCCTGCGAGCATTCCTCCGACAGCACGGACGCGAAACCATGAAGGTGCGATGAAACGCTCACACAAACTCGCCGGGGTCATCACCGCCGGCCTCCTCACCGGCGCGCTCGTGGGCGCCCCGGAGGCCGCCGCCATCGACCACGAAGTGACGACCGCCGACGCCGACCCCGGTGGCGTCGCCTGGTTCACCGAGCACGGCGACTACGTCTACGTCTGCGACCAGGAGGCGGACGGCTGGGCTGCGGGCCTCGAGGTGTACTGGAACGGCGGCTCCTACACCCTCAGCGCGGGCGGAAGCGGAAACTGCGACCTCGCGGACGCCAGCGAGCCCGGGCACAACCTGCCGGAGAAGGCTTACATCAACTTCCGCGTCTACCTGCACAAGTCCGGAACGCCCTACGCCTACCAGCGCACCGCGCAGTGGTACAACGACCACTGATCCCGGGGGCGTGCGCCGGCCACCCCGCGGAATGGACCTCGGAAGCTCGGCCCCGACATGCGCCGCGATCCCCGGGTGGCGTTGTCCGTCACAACGTTTCCGGCGGAGCGCTCACCCCTTGACCGGATACGCCACGGGGGTGCCGTTGTCATCCACGCCGATGCCGGCGTACTTGCTGACCAGGACCGGGACGGCGCCGGGCTCGGTGGAGCGGTCCCGGCCCGTCGCGGCGTCCAGCACGATGGGCTGCCCGCCCTCGGTGGTGCCGTAGACCGCGCCGTGCCAGGCGGTGGTGACGCTGCCCGGCGCGACGCGGTTGGCGGCCCGGTCGGGCAGGCTCCACAGCTTCGCCGCGGTCTTCGCGTCGTAGCCGGTGAGCACGCCGTCCTGCTGGCACAGCAGAACCGAGCGCTCGTCGTAGAGGCACTCACCGTAGGCGCGGGAACCGAACCCGCGCTCGCCCTCCAGCTTGACCTTCTCCGCGCCCGTGGCGGGGTCGAGGAACAGCAGGAACGGGTGACCGGTCCCGTAGTCGGTGCGGTTGACCACGACCAGCGACGGATCGGCGGGGATCATCGTGAGCTGGCTCGACTCGCGGGCGCCCACCCACTTCTGCTGACCGGTGGTCACGTCGACCGCGGTGGCCTGGGTCATCGAGGAGTTCTCCGGCACGTTGTAGTCGGTGCCGACGAGGACGTCGCCGTGGACGCTGCCGGCGTGGTAGTCCTTGCGGTCCCACAGGATCCGCCCGCTGGCGGGGTCGAGCGCGACGGTGAGGTGGTCCTCGTCCTGCTTGCCGTAACTGGCGATCACGGCGGTGCGGGTGACGGCGACGACCTGCGTGACGGCGTTCTGCGCGTCGGCGTAGGGGCTGTTCGACACCGGGATGTCCACCTGCCACCGCTTGGTGCCCGACTCCGCCTCCGCCGCGACGACCGACAACGCGATCGAGGCCGGAGTGGTGCCCCGTTCCGGGATGACGACCGGCACGGCGGCCACGGCGAGCTCGTCGGTGACCGCCGGGGGACGCGGGCCGGTGGGGTTGACGAACGGCCCGCTCTGGCCGTTCGGGTCGCCGGGCTCGCCGTCGACCGGGACGGTCCACTTCTGCTGCCCGGTCAGCACGTCCACCGCGGTGAGGGCCGTGGGGGTGATGATGTAGGCGGTCCGGTCGCGCAGAGCGGCGAACGTCGACACCACCGAGCCGGCCGCGTTGGCGCGCAGCGCGGTGGTGGGCAGGGCGACCGCGGCGGCGGCGTCGAACGCCGTGGGCGGGTCAGCGGTCTTGGCCTCGGGCGCCGTGGACGTGGACGCCCGCCCGGCCGACGCCGAGGTGGCCGGCCCCGTCACCGGATCGTCGCCCGACCCTCCGCACCCGCTCACCGTGATCACGGCCGCCAGGCACGTCACCGCCACCAGTGTTCGCCGCATTCGTGTGCACCTCTCCCCCAAGGACGCCGCTCGGCACGAGCCGCCGGTGAACCTTAGCGAACGGAGCCGCGACGCGGGTCACGTTTCACACAATCGCGTCAGTCCGCGCGGATTCCGCGCCACACGAGGTCGACCAGATCCGCGCTCTCGCGCTGCCAGTCGCCGTCCGGGTCGAGGTGGAGCAGGCCCAGCAGGCCGCGCATCACGGTTTCGGTGTCGACGTCCGGCCGCACCGAGCCGGCCTCGACGTTGGCCCGGAGCAGGGTGCCCATCGCGTCGCGGATGGACTGCACGGCGCCGGCCGGCAGCGTCCCGCGCTGCGCCGTCGCCGCGGCCAGCGCCTTCGCCAGGCCGCGCTTGGTCATCATGTAGGGCGCCAGGTGGTCCGTCGTCCAGGTGCGGAACGCCCCGGCCGGGCCGGCCTGCTCCAGCAGCTCCGGCACGACCTCGACCAGGTGCCGCACCTCGCGCTCGTACACGGCCAGGATGAGGTCCGCGGGCGTGGGGAAATGCCGGTAGACGGTGCCCACGCCGACCCCGGCCCGTTTCGCGATCGCGTTGAACGACACCTCGCCCGTCCCGGCGAGGGTCTCCGCCGCGACGGCGAGGATGCGCTCGTGGTTGCGCCGGGTGTCGGCACGCCGCGGGCTGACCGAACCCGTCGTCATAGTCCCTCCCTCGCCCGGTGCCGGACCACCGTAACCCGGCCACCTGGAGCAGCTCCGGGGGTACTGTGCGTTGCGAAGCGGATTGTAATCCGATACCGTCGATTCCAGCGCTAGCGGATATTTATCCGGTTCCATTTCCCCCACGCTGTCAGGGAAGAGATCAGTGGACATCTCACTCGAAGTGAACGGCCACCCCGCACACCTGAGCGTCGGCCCCGGCGTGACGCTCCTGGACGCGCTGCGCGAACGGCTCGGCGTCACCGGCCCCAAGAAGGGCTGTGACCGCGGCCAGTGCGGCGCCTGCACGGTGCACGTCGGCGGCCGGCCCGTGCTGTCCTGCCTCACCCTCGCCGCCACCGTGACCGAGCCGGTCACCACGGTGGAGGGACTGTGCACAGGGGACGAACTGCACCCCGTGCAGCGGGCCTTCGCCGAGCAGGACGCGCTGCAGTGCGGGTTCTGCACGCCGGGGCAGATCATGTCCGCGGTGGCCGCCGTCGAGCAGGACGTCGAGGACGTCCGCGAGTTCATGTCGGGCAACCTCTGCCGCTGCTCGGCCTACCCGAACATCGTCGCGGCCGTGGAGCGGGCGAGGAGGGCCGATGCGTCCCTTTGAGCTGACCGCCCCGGCGACCGTCGCCGACGCGCTGGGCTCGTCCGGCACGTTCCTGGCCGGCGGCACCACGCTGGTCGACCTGATGAAGCTCGACGTCCTGACCCCGCGGCACGTGCTGGACATCAACGGGCTCCCGCTGCGCGGCATCGACACCGGCGACGGGCTGCGGATCGGCGCGCTGGAGCGGATGGCCGACATCGCCGCGCACCCCGGCGTGTATCCGGTGATCTCGCGCGCCCTGCTGCTCAGCGCGTCGCAGCAGCTGCGCAACATGGCGAGCATCGGCGGCAACCTGATGCAGCGCACGCGGTGCACGTACTTCCGGGACGTGACCACCCCGTGCAACCGGCGCGACCCGGGCAGCGGCTGCCCCGCGATCACCGGCGCGAACCGGATGCACGCGGTGCTCGGCACGAGCGAGGCGTGCGTCGCCACGCACGCCAGCGACGTGGCGGTCGCCCTCGTCGCGCTCGACGCCCGGATCCGGCTCGCCGGGCCCGGCGGCGAGCGCGTCGTCGCGCTCGCCGACTTCTACCGCACCCCCGGCGACACCCCGCAGCACGAGCACGATCTGCGCCCCGGTGAGCTGATCACCGAGGTCGTCGTGCCGCGGCTGGACTGGGCCGCGCACTCGGCCTACGTCAAGGTGCGCGACCGGCAGTCCTACGAGTTCGCGCTGTGCTCGGCCGCGGTCGCCGTGGACGTGCGGGACGGGCTCGTCGCCGACGCCCGGGTGGCGGCCGGCGGGGTGGCCACCGTGCCGTGGCGCCTCACCGCCGTCGAAGCGGCGCTGCGCGGGAAACCCGCCACCGAGGAGTCCTTCACGGCGGCGGCCGCACTCGCCATCGAGGGCGCGAAACCGCTGGCGGAGAACGCTTTCAAGCTGACGTTGCTGCCGCGGACGATCGTCCGCGCCCTGCTCGAAGTCACCGAGGGGAGCCGCTGATGCCCGCACGGCTGGACGCGCCGCTGAAGGTCACCGGCGGCGCCGAGTACGCGCTGGACCGCCACCTCCCCGGCATGGTCCACGGCTACGTCGTGGTCAGCACGATCGCGCACGGCGAGATCGAGAGCATGGACGTCACCGCGGCGAAGAGCGCCCCGGGCGTGCTCGGGGTGTATTCGCCGTTCGACCCGCTGACGCTGAACCCCGTGACCACACCGATGTTCGGGGACACGTGGGTTCCCCTGCAGGACAAGGAAGTCACCTACGTCGGCCAGCCGATCGGCTTCGTCGTGGCGGAGACGTTCGAGCAGGCGCGGGACGCCGCCGCGCTGGTCGAGGTCAGCTACCGCGAGCTGCCCGCGCTGACGTCGCTGGAGGACGGGCTGGACACGGCCGTCGAGGCCGCGCCCGGGCACGTGGACGCGCCACCGACGCTCAGCGTGCTGGAGGACGGCGTCTCCTCGATCGAGGAGGCGCTCGCCGCCAGCCCGGTGGTCGTCGACGCGACCTACCGCACGGCGGCCCAGCACCACACCCCGATGGAGCCGCACTCGGCCGTCGCGGCGTGGGCCGACGGCACGCTCACCGTCTACAGTGGAAACCAGGCGGCCAATCTGCAGGCCGTGGAACTGGCCATGGCGCTGGGGCTGGAGCCGTCGGCGGTGCGGGCGGTGAACCCCTTCGTGGGCGGCGCGTTCGGCGGGAAGGGCCGCACCTCGGCGCCGGCGTTCCTGGCGGCCGCCGCCTCCCGCGCGCTCGGCAGGCCGGTGAAGGCGGCGCTCACGCGGGAGCAGGTGTTCACGGCGACGGCGGGCCGGGCGGCGACGGTGCAGCGGATCACGCTGGGCGCCGAACGGGACGGCACGCTCGTCGCGCTGCGGCACGACTCGTGGTGCAGCACGGACTCCGCCCGGTCGTTCATCGAGCCGACCTCGCACGGCACGTCCCGCGAGTGGTACGCGACGCGGAACCTGGCGATCAGCCAGCGGATCGTGCCGCTGCACCTCCCGCCGACCACGTTCATGCGCGCGCCCGGCGAGGCGCCCGGGTCGTTCGCGCTGGAGAGCGCGATGGACGAGCTCGGCGGCGCGCTCGGCATGGACCCGATCGAGCTGCGGCTGCGGAACAACTCGCTCGCGCCGCCCGGCCGGGACCTGCAGTGGTCGAGCAAGCACCTGGACGAGTGCTTCCGCATCGGCGCGGAGCGGTTCGGCTGGGCCGAGCGCGCGCCGCGGGGACGCGCCGACGGCGACTGGCTCGTCGGCATGGGGATGGCCGTGGCGATGTTCCCCGCGCTCCGGTTCCCGGCGTCGGTCGGGGTCACCCTCAACGCGGACGACACCGCGGACATCCAGACCAGCGGGGCGGACCCGGGAACCGGGCTGCTGACCGTGCTGTCGCTGGTGGGCGCCGAATCGCTGGACATCGCACCCGGGCGGATCACGCCCCGCCTCGGCGATTCGGCGCTGCCGCCCGGCGGCATGTCCGGCGGCTCGACCGCCACCGCCAGCGCGGGCACCGCGATCATGGCGGGCGCGGCCCAGGTGATCGACGAGCTGCTCGCGGTGGCCTCGGCCCCGGGAGCCCCGTTCGCGGGTGAGGAGGTCACCTACGCCGACGGCCGCGTCCACGGCGCGGGCCGGTCGATGACCTTCGGCGAGGTGCTGCGCGCGACGGGCCGCCCGAGCCTGACGGCGGTCGGCTCGTCGGCGCCCGGCGAGGAGCTGACCAAGCACTCGTTCAGCTCGTTCGGCGCGCAGTTCGTGGAGGCCCGGGTGCACCGCCTCACGCGCGAGGCCCGGGTGTCGCGGATGCTCGGGGTCTTCGACGGCGGCCGGATCATCAACGAGCGGGCGGCGCGCAGCCAGCTCCAGGGCGGCATGATCTGGGGCGTGTCGGCGGCGCTGCACGAGGGCTTCGAGGTGGAGACCGGCGGCCGGTTCGCCAACGCCGATCTCGCGGGCTACCTGATCCCCGTCAACGCCGACATCCCCGGCATCGACGTGCACTTCGTCGAGTACCCGGACACGCTGCACAACGACCTCGGCGCCCGGGGCCTCGGCGAGATCGGCACCGTCGGCGTGGCGGCGGCGGTCGCCAACGCGATCCACAACGCCACCGGCATCCGGGTCCGCCACATCCCGATCCGGATCGAGGACCTGCTGGACTGACCGGCACCCGCGGGGCGGCCGGACCGCCCCGCGGGACGGTGTCAGGTACCCGGCCGGTTCCCGGTGGGGATGGTGATCGGGGTGGTCGTCGGCGACTTGCCGTTGTTGAGGAACAGCATCGCCAGGGCGCGGACGAACTGGTCGAACATGTAGAACCCGGCCGGGGCGACCGGCAGCAGCCCCTCCCGGAACGCGATGTAGGCCGGCCACCCGGCGCGGATCAGGCCGGCGGCGGCGTAGTCGCGGCGCAGGCCGAGCCAGTCGCCGATCTCGTCGCTGAGCACGTACCGCACGAACTCGTTGAGGAAGCCGCGCGTGACGCCCAGGTCGACCTGCGCGGTCAGGCCGAGCAGGTCCTCGGCCAGCTCGTGGCCCTCGAACGTCGGCGCGAGCAGCGGGGTGAGCACCTGCGCCGACTGCGCGTCGGCGTCCGCCCAGGTCTTCGGGATGAACTCCGCGCGCACGCCGAGCAGGTGGATGGCGACCTGCCAGGAGTGCAGGAACGCCTCCTCGTCGGCGGCCGACATCGGGACCTTCCACTCGATCAGCTTCCGGTGCACGAAGGTGCCCAGGCTGTGGAAGGTGATCAGGATGTCCCCGTTGCTGATCGGGATCCGCTCGTCGGCGACCGCCGTCCAGTGCGGCGACTGCGGCAGCAGGTGCCGCACCGCGGCGTGCACCAGGCGCGTCTTGTTGGCGGTGACCACGAACTGGCCGGACGGCTCGAACGCGTTCAGATCGCTCAGGTCGTAGCCGAAGGTGAACGTCTTGGCCGCGCGGTCCTTCATGTCGGCGCCGCCCGCGGACCAGTACACCGACTTGGCCTCGCGCGGGATCACCGTGCTCATGATGCCGCTGCCCAGCCCGTAGAGCATGAACAGGTAGGTGTCCTTGCGCCGGTTGAAGTCCGCGGCGCGGCGCAGCTTGACCGGGTCGGCCCAGGCGGGCAACCGGTTGACCTTCTGCAGGTGGGCCGTCAGTTCGGCGGGCAGGCCGGCGGGCAACGGATCGCGGTTGTTCACCCAGGACGCCATCGCCGTGTTCACCGCGGGGATCCGGCCGGTGGCGAAGAGCCCGGCGACCAGGTCGTCCACCTCGTCGTCCCAGACCCACCACGGGTCGGTGCCCGAGCCGGTGCCGGCGACCGAGCGCGCCGGGGACCACGCCCACGCCGGGGTGGCGCTCGCCGCGCCCGCCAGGCCGAGTGCCACGCCCAGCGACAGTGCTCGCCTTCGGTTGAGATCGCTCATTTACTTACCTAGCTTCCTCGGTAGGTTTGGTGCGGTGTCAACTGCCAGCTCCAGGGGAGATTTCTCATTAACATATCGGCGGTGGGCACCGGTCGGCAAGACGTGCCGCGCGCGGGCGCGGCGGCCGGGGGCGCGCTTCGTGGTTGACTGGCGCGTATGGCCCAGTCCCCGCGTACGTCCGACCCACGGTGACCGCCGAGCCGGCCGCGGCCGTCCGGCCCCGCAACCGCAGGCAGCTCATCGTGGAAGCGGCCGGGCGGGTGTTCAGCGAGCGCGGCTACCACGCGGCGTCGATGGAGGAGATCGCCGCCGGGGTGGGCATCACCGCGGCCGCGCTGTACCGGCACTTCCCGAACAAGTACGCGCTGTTCGCCGAGTGCGCGAACGTCATGGCCGACCGGCTCGTCCGCACGCTCGACGAGGTGCCGCCGGAGGCGTCCCTGGCCGACGTGCTCGCCGCCGTCACCCGCGTCACCGTCGCCCACCGCGCCTCCGGCGGCGTGTACCGGTGGGAGGCCCGCTACCTCGACCGCGACGACCGCCGGGTGCTGCGGGGGAAGTTCACGCGGGTGGTCGAGCGCGTGGCGGAGGTGGTGCGGCGGGAACACCCGCTGCCCGGGGAACACCTGCGGGCGGTGGCGGCGCTGGGCGCGATCGGGTCCATCACGATGCACCACACCTCGATCGCCCAGCGCCGGCTGGAGGACCTGCTGCGGGACGCCGCACTGCGGGTGGTGGCGGCCGATCCGGCAGCCGGCGCGAGCCCGCGGCTGGTCGAACTGCCCGTGCAGCCGGTGCCCCGGACCCGGCGCTCGGAGATCCTCGCAGCCGCGGTCCCGCTGTTCGAACGCGACGGGTTCGCCACCGTCACCAACGGCCGGATCGCCGAGGCCGTGGGACTCGTCCCGTCCGCGCTGTACCGCTACTTCCCCGGCAAGGCCGACATCCTCGCGGCCGCGTGCCTGCAGGCGGCCGGACTGCTGACCCAGGCGGTGGACCACAACCTGCGCGGGGTGACCGGCCCGCGCGACGCGCTCGCCGCGCTGGCGGCGACGTACGTGGCCTACAGCTTCGAGTACCACGCGCTCACCACGGTCGCCAACGCCGAGATCGTCGGCCTGCCCGACGACCTGCGGCGGCCGCTGGTCGCCGCGCAGCGCGAGCACATCGCCGTGTGGGAGCAGCAGCTGCGGGCGGTGCGCCCGGACCTCGGCTCGCGTCAGGCGCGGGTGCTGGTGCACGCCGGGTTCGGCGTGGTGGTCGAGGCCGGCCGGCGGCTGCGGTGGCAGGACAGCCCGGCCCACCGGGCCGGGATCACCGCGCTGGTGCTGGCCGCCCTGGGCGCGTGAGCGCTACGCGGCCCTGAGCACCGGAGGCGTGCCGTGGCGGTGGGCGGCGCCGGTCACCGGGACAGGGCCGGGAACGCCTGGCGCAAAGCGGCGAAGAGCCGGGGATATCCGCCGCCGACGGTGACGGTGGCGTGGAACAGGGTCTCGGCCGCCGCGGCCAGCGGATCGGCGGCGGCGGCCGAACACACCGCGGGCAGCGCCGCGTGCTGCTGGGAGACGCGGGCGTGGCGCCCGTCGTAGGAGGACACCGTCGTGTAGACCACGCGGGCGTCGCCGCCGATGCGGTCGAACAGGGCGACGTGATCGTCGAACGGCGGCGGGACGGCGGTGCCCTCGCCGAGCGCGGCCAGCGCCGGTGCGACCCAGTCGAGACCGTCCAGGCCGGCCTCCGCGCAGGCCCGGCGGGCCACCCACACCGCGACGGCGCGCTGCGTGGTCTCGTCGAGCTGCTCGATCGCCTCGGTGAGATCGCGGTCGAGCGCCGCCAGGACCAGGCCGCCGTTCACCCGCCTGAGCCGCTCGCCCGGTGGCCGGCCACCCCACCGCCGCACCTCGGCGGCCCGCGCGGCCTCCCGGAGCGCGCGTTCACGGGCGAGACGTTCCTGCCGCCGGGCGGCCTCCCGCTGCTCCGGGGTGGGCGGAGGCGGCAGGGTCCGGGCGTGGTCGTGCCAGTAGGCGGCGATCGCACTGGTCTGGCGCACGACCGCGTCGGCCGCCGGGGGCGCGGGCCACAGCTGGAGCAGGTACCGGTCGAGCAGCGGCTCCCCGTCGAGCCGGGTGTCCCGCTCCCGGGCCCGGTCCATGCCGGACGCGCAGTACCGGACGCGGTAGGAGACCGGCGCGAGGTCCAGCGGCCAGCTCGCCTCGGCCGTCCACTGCACGAGCCGCACCGTCGCGGTCGCCGGCCGGAACGAGACCTCGACGACGTCCTCCCAGTCCGGCCCCACCGGCGGCGGCGCGTCGAGGACCTCCACCGTGACCTCGACGTTCCCGGTGTGCAGGCCCGTGGTGAGGAACAGCAGACCGGGCACCGCGGCCCCGCACAACCCGTTGGACTGGCCGCCGCGCGCGTCGGTCAACCCGTCGAAGAACCCGTCCGTCCGGCTCTCCACGGAGAACTGCCCGTAGTGCACGTGCAGCTCACCTCGGAACAACAGAGTCACCGCGGCAGTCTGCCAGCCCGGCCCTCCGCCGGGCGCGGGGCCGCAGCCGCACTCTCCACAATGGATCGTCTCACCGGGTCCAGCGCAGCACCGTGGCTATCGTGCCCTCCCCCGGCGCCGACCGGATCTCGAACTCGTCCACCATGCGGCGCGTGCCGCTGAGGCCGTGGCCCAGGCCGCCGGTCGTGCTGTAGCCGTCCGCCATCGCCGCCGCGATGTCCGTGATGCCGGGGCCGAGGTCACGCACCGTGAGGCGCACCCCGTAGCGGCCGTCCGGCGCGACCACCGTCTCGATGGACAACGTGCCGCCGCCCCCGTGCACCACCGCGTTGCGCAGCAGTTCGCTGGCCGCCGTGACGATCATCGTCTGGCCGACCAGGTCGAAGCCCAGCTGGAGCGCGACCCGGCGCACCGCGTGCCGCCCGCCGAGCAGGTCGTTGTCGTCCCGGATCAGCTCGATGCCGCCGGGCAGGGTCTCACCGGCCGAGGTCAACGCGGGCCCCTTGCCGCTCGGGCTCGCGTCGGGGGCATGGGGCGGGCCTGGGTGCGGCTCTCGCACGCCGGCGTCCGTCGTGCACCATCGTTCCGCCCTTCGTAGCCACCCGCGGCGAACCCGGACCGGCGATCGGGACCATGACGGGCCGGATGCACGCGAGCTGCTTGAGGCGCTAAACTGTTGTCGTTCGACAAATGTTAGTGGATCCCGCAGCGCCGGGACAGCCCGGTGGAGGAGTGGATGCGCGTGGGCTACTCGGCCGCCGGCTCGCCGGTCAGCGCGCGCGTCGCGTCCCGGAAGGCGGTCAGTCCGTCCAGCAGCGCCGCCCGCGCGTGCGCGGGCATCCGCTCGACGACCGAGCCGAGCCGGTGCTGGCGCCGGGCACGCAGGTCGGCCAGGTACGCGTGGCCCTCCCGGGTCAGCGACAGGCGCACCTCGCGGCGGCTGCTGGGATTGGGGGCCCGGTGGAGGAAGCCGACGGCCTCCAGCCGGTCGCACAGCCTGCTCACCGACGGCGCGGTGGAGTCCAGCGCGCGGACCAGCGCGCTCAGGCTGACCCCGGCGGCCTGCTCCAGGGCGACCACCGCGCGCAGCTGCGACGCCGACAGCGGCACCGGCGAGGTGTCGCGCGCGCCCTCCCACATCACGTCGAGCAACTCGGCGACCTCGACGACGAGCCGCGCCAGGCTCTCGGTCGCCGCCGGCTCGTCCACGTGATTCACATCGTCCACTGTCGCATCTCTATGCTGTGCTGTCAGGACGGCCCCGGTGCCGGGCCCGGTCACAGTGCTGGCGGCTGCGATCTCGTTGGTGACGGCCGCCTCCCGGCGGTCGTCCGGCATCGGTAAAGGCGGACCCGAGCGTGACCACCCCAGTCAGCATCGACCAGGAGCTGAGATCGGCCGCACCGCACGAGCTGCTCGACGTGGTGCGCGCGCACCTGGCCGAGCACTTCCAGGCTATCGGAGCGGACCTGCTCATGGCCGATTACGGCCTGACCATGCTGCAGCCGGTCGCGACGCTGCCCTACACCACCCGGCCGCTGCCGGTGGCGGGCAGCGTCGCGGGCGAGGCGTTCACCAGCCAGCAGGCGGTGGCCCGGCCCGCGGACGGCGGCGCGGTCACCCTGTTCCTCCCGGTCAGCGTGCGCGGGGACCGGCTGGGCGTGCTGTCGGTGGACCTGCCCGCCGCGCCGGCGGACGCGGCGGTGGCCGGCCTGCTGCACCTGGCCGACGCGCTGGGCCACGAGATCATCATCGCCGAGCGGGACACCGACCTGTACCTGCAGGCGCGGCGCGCGCGGCGGCTGACGCTCGCGGCCGAGATGCAGTGGCAGCTGCTGCCGGGCCGCTCCTGCGCCCGGCCGGAGTTCCGCATCGGCGCGCAGCTGCAACCGGCCTACGCCATCCGCGGGGACAACTTCGACTGGTCCACCAGCGCCGACCACCTGATCCTCACCGTCTCCAACGGGATGGGCGAGGGGATCGACGCGTCGCTGCTGACCAACCTCGCGGTCAACGCCCTGCGCAACGCCCGCCGGGCCGGCGGGCCGCTGGCCGACCAGGCCATGCTCGCCGACCAGGCCGTGTACGCGAAGTACCGCGGCCGCGCGCACGTGGCCACCCTGCTGCTGCGGTTCGACCTGACCACCTCCGAGGTGGAGGCCATCGACGCGGGCTCACCGCGGTTGTGGCGGCTGCGCGGCGGCGAGGCGGAGCCGATGGTGTTCGAGCAGCAGCTGCCGCTGGGCATGTTCGAGGACACCCCCTACCGCAGCGAGCACTTCCGGGTCGAGGCCGGCGACCGGCTGATCCTGGTCAGCGACGGGGTCTACGGCGCCGCGCCGGCCCGGGAGCAGGCGCAGCTGGCCGCGCTGTCGGAAGTCATGCACGCCACCCGGGAGCTGCCCGCGGCCCACGTCCCCAGCGCGATCCTGGACCACATGAGCGGGTTCCGCGACCACACCGCGGCCACCGACGACTCGACCGTGGTGTGCCTGGACTGGCACGGCCGCTGACCCGGCCGCGGGTGCCCGGCCGCCGGCCCGGATCCGGTGTGGACGGACCCGCACCGGGCCCCGGTCGTGGCGGCGCCGGGGGCGGCGAGGCAGGATGACGCGGTGAGCGAGCCCTCCTTCACCCTCGTCCAGCTGCGGTACTTCGAGGCGGCGGCCCGGCACCTGAGCATGACCGCCGCCTCGCGGGAGCTGATGGTGTCGCAGTCGGCGGTCTCCACCGCGATCGCGCAGCTGGAGCGGGAGCTGGGCGTGCAGCTGATGCTGCGCCACCACGCGCGCGGGCTCAGCCTCACCACCGCGGGCCAGGAGTTCCACCAGCGGGTGCTGGACTTCCTCGCCCACGGCGCCGAACTCGTCGAAGCGGCCCGGCAGGCCGGGACCGAGCTCGTCGGGTCGCTGACGGTCGGCTGCTTCTCGACCCTGGCGCCGTTCCGGCTGCCCAGCCTGCTCGCCGAGTTCGAGCGACGCCACCCGCAGGTGCGGGTGTCGGTCCGCGAGGGCGAGCACTCCGCGCTGAAGGCGGCGCTGCGGGCCGGGAAGTGCGAGGTCGCGCTGCTGTACGGCTACGACCTCGACGACGACATCGAGCACGTCGTCGTGGACACCGCGCCGCCCTACGTGCTGGTGGCGCCGGACCACCCGCTCGCCAAGCGCAAGGGCGGCACGGTGTCGCTGGCGCAGCTGGCCGGTGAGCCCATGGTGCTGCTCGATCTGCCCAACAGCCGCGAATACCTGCAGTCGGTGCTGCGCGACGCCGGTGTGGAGCCGGTGATCCGCCACCGCACCAGCGGGTACGAGACCGTGCGCGCCCTCGTCGCGCACGGTCACGGGTTCGCGGTGCTCAGCCAGCGCCCGCCGGTGGAGACGACCTACGCGGGCGCGCGGGCCGTCCCGCTCACGGTCACCGACGAGGTCGCGCCGCTGGAGATCGTCGTCGCGTGGATGCGCGGCGTGCGCCTGACCCGGCGGTCACAGGAGTTCGTCAAGCTGTGCCGCGACCTCTACGCGCATCCGGACCGCTGACCTCACTGCCGCAGGTACCCGCGCTGGGTGGTGATGTGGTCGGCGACGAACTTCGCGTCGTGCCACACGCCCCAGATGAAGCTCGATCCGCGCCGCGCCAGCCAGGGCAGGCCCAGGAAGTACACGCCGGGTTCGGTGGAGACGCCGCGGCGGTGCCGCGGCCTGCCGTTCTCGTCGAGCGCGTCGACCTGCAGCCAGCCGTAGTCGACGGCGAAGCCGGTCGCCCACACGATCGAGGTGATCCCGGCGGCGGCGAGGTCGAGTTCGAGGGTGGGGTCGGTGACGCAGGCCGGGTCGGGACCGAGTTCCCGTGCCTCCGGCTCCTCGGGCAGGTCCAGGCCATTGCGTTCGACGAAGGCGTCGGCCTCGTCGAGCAGCGCCAGGTAGTTCGCGTCGCCGCGGGCGATGTTGGCGCCCAGGTCCGGGTTGAACCGGAGGGTGCCGCCGTCGAACGAGCTGGTCATGCCGACGAGATTGATACCGAGCGCCGCCAGGGCGCGGAAGTCCACAGTGTGCCCGCCGCGGGCGCCGCTGACGGCGATGGTGACGTGTTCCGCGCCGCGCGGCGGGGTGTCGGCGTCCCACTTGCCCAGCACCCCGAGCCACCAGCAGAAGTCCCGCCCGCGGTACCGGCGCGGCGGGCGGTCGTGCGGGCCCACCGACAGGTACACGCGCCGCCCCGACCGGTGCAGTTCCTCGGCGATCTGCACCCCGGACGAGCCGGCCCCGACGACGAGCACGGCGCCCTCGGGCAGCTGCTCCGGGTTCCGGTACGAGCTGGAGTGGATCTGCACGGGCCCGGCGTCGTCCGGGACGATCGGCGGGATCACCGGCCGCTGGAACGGCCCGGTCGCGGCGACCACGAACCGCGCGTCGAGCGGCCCGTCGGAGGTCTCCACGCGGAATCCGGGCCGGCCGGTGTGCCTGCGGACCGAGGTCACCTCCACCCCGGTGCGGATCGGCGCGGCGATCTTCTCCGCGTAGGCCTCGAAGTAGCCGACGATCTGGTCCTTGGACGCGAACGCGTCGGGGGCGAGGTCGCCGAACTCCAGCCCCGGGAAGCGGTCGTGCCACGCGGGGCCGTTCGCCACCAGCGAGTCCCACCGCTGCGTGCGCCAGCGCTCGGCGATCCGGTGCCGCTCCAGGACGAGGTGCGGCACCCCGCAGTCGCTCAGGTGCTCACTCATCGCCAGCCCGGCCTGGCCCCCGCCCACGACGAGGACCTCCACCTCTCGGCTCGACATCCAGACCTCCACCTCGGTTGTGTGTGCCTCACCGAATCCTGGTGGCCCCGAGATTTCCTGTCCAACAGATGTTGTTGGCCTTGAACATCTGTTTTCTCGATGCTCAGAGCATCAACGGTTCCGATGCAGTGGTGCTGAAACATCTGTTGGACAGAAGCTACGAGGCCGGTCACGCTGATCCCCGTGACCACGCACAAACGGATCCGCCCGTTCAACACCCGCGACACCTATCCCGAGCAGAACCTCGACAACGACCTGTGCCAGGCCGTCGTCGCGAACGGCACGGTCTACGTGCGCGGGCAGATCGGGCAGAACCTCGACACCAGCGAGTCGGTGGGCATCGGGGACGCCGCGGCGCAGGCCGAGCAGGCGATGGCGAACATCAAGATGCTCCTGGAAGAGGCCGGGAGCCGGATGGAGCACCTGGTCAAGCTGACCATCTACCTGATCGACCCGCGGTACCGGGAAGCGGTCTACCGGGTGGTGGGCCGCTGGACCAGGGGCGTGCACCCGATCTCGACCGGCGTGGTGGTCTCCGCGCTGGCCCGCCCGGAGTGGCTGTGCGAGATCGACGCGATCGCGGTGATCCCGGAGGAGGAACGGTGACCTTTTCCCTCGTGGCCCGCGACGGCGACCGGTTCGGTGTCGTCGCCAGCTCCTCCAGCCCGGCGGTGGTGGCCCGCGTCGCGCACCTGCGGCCCGGCGTCGGCGCGGCCGCCTCGCAGAACGTCACCGACCCCCGGCTGGGCACCCGGCTGCTGGACCGCCTGGCCGAACACGGCGACGCCGGGCAGGCACTGTCCGAAGTGGCCGGTGCCGCGGAGAACATCGGCTACCGGCAGCTGACCGTGCTCGGCCGCACCGGGCCGGGTTTCGCCTACAGCGGCGCCCGCACCCTGGGCACGCACGCGACGGCGACCGCGGACGGCGCGGTCGCGGCGGGGAACATGCTCGCGGGCGAGCACATCCCCGGGGTGATGATCGAGGCGTTCGCCGCGGCGACCGGCGAGCTGGAACAACGCCTGCTCGCCGCGCTGCGGGCGGCGGTGGCGGCCGGCGGCGAGGAAGGCCCGGTGCGGTCGGCCGGCCTGGTCGTGGTGGCCGACGTGGACTGGCCGGTGACCGACCTGCGGGTGGACTGGGCCGACGACCCGGTGGACCGGCTGGCCGGGATCCTCGAGGTCTGGCTGCCGCAGCGCGACGACTACGTCCGGCGCGGGCTCGACCCCGCCTCGGCTCCGTCCTACGGCGTTCCCGGGGACCTGTGATGGCCGCCAAGGACGCCGCCCGCGCGGTGATCGACCGGCACGCCGACGAGCTGATCCGCCTGTCCGAGCGGCTGCACGCCGACCCCGAGACGGCGTGGGAGGAGCACCGGGCCGCCGCGATGGTGCCCGAGCTGCTCGACCGCGCCGGGTTCACGGTCACCGCGGGCTACCTGGGCCTGGACACCGCGTTCCTGGCCCGGTTCGGCAGCGGCCCCACCCGGATCGCGGTGTGCGCCGAGTACGACGCCCTCCCCGGCCTGGGCCACGCGTGCGGGCACAACCTCATCGCCGCCAGCTCGGCCGGCGCCGCGCTGGGCCTGGCCGCCGTCGCCGACGACGCCGGGATCACCGTCGAGGTGTACGGCACCCCCGCCGAGGAGGGCGGCGGCGGCAAGATCGAGATGCTCGACCGCGGCGCGTTCACCGGCGCGGACCTGGCGATGATGGTCCACCCGGCGCCGGTCGACGTCGCCGAGGCCCGCCCGTTCGCGGTGAGCCACTCCAAGATCACCTACACCGGCAAGTCCGCCCACGCCGCCGCCTACCCCGAGGCGGGGATCAACGCCGCGGACGCGTTCACCGTCGCGCAGGTCGCGATCGGGCTGCTGCGCCAGCAGCTCCCGGCCTCGGCCCGGGTGCACGGCGTCGTCACGCACGCCGGCGACGCGCCGAACGCGATCCCGGAGAACGCGACCGGGCGCTGGTACGTGCGGGCCGAGACGCTGGCCGAGCTGGCCGAGCTCGAACCCCGCGTGATGCGCGCGTTCGAAGCCGGCGCGCTGGCGACCGGCTGCGAGCTGCGCGTGGAGCCGGAAAGCAAGCCGTACGCGGAGTTCCGCGCCGACGAGACGGCGCTGGCCGCCTACCGGGCCAACGCCGTGGCGCTCGGCCGCGAGTTCGCCCCGCCCGGCACGGCGGCGCGGATGAACCGCGCGTCGACCGACATGGGCAACGTGTCCCAGGTCGTCCCCGCGATCCACCCCTACATCGGCATCGGTTCGCTGCCCGCGGTCAACCACCAGCGCGAGTTCGCCGCGTTCTGCGTCGGCGGCACCGCCCAGCGGGCCCTGATCGACGGGGCGATCGCGCTCGCGTGGACCGGCGTGGACCGCGCCACCGTCCCCACACCCACCTGAGCTTTTTCCGAATCCAGGAGGACAAGGATGTCCCGGATCGAGCACGACATGCTCGGCGAGATCAGCGTGCCCGCGGACGCCTACTACGGCGCCCACACCGCCCGCGCGCTGACCAACTTCCCGATCACCCGGGAGACGCTCGCGGACCGGCCGCACCTGGTCACCGCGCTCGCGGCGGTGAAACAGGCCGCCGCCGCGGCCAACGCCGAGGTGGGCGCGCTCGATCCGGCCAAGGCCCGGGCCATCGCCGCCGCGTGCGCGGAGATCCGCGGCGGCGCGCTGCACGACCACTTCGTCGTCGACCTGATCCAGGGCGGCGCCGGGACGTCGACGAACATGAACGCCAACGAGGTGATCGCCAACCGGGCGCTGGAACTGCTCGGGCACCGCCGCGGCGAGTACGGGGTGCTGCACCCGCTCGACCACGTCAACCTCGGGCAGAGCACCAACGACGTCTACCCGACCGCGGTCAAGCTCGCCCTCGACCGCCACCTCGCCGAACTGCTCACCGCCGGCCGCTGGCTGCGGGACGCGTTCGGCGCCAAAGCGGCCGAGTTCGGCGACGTGCTCAAGATGGGCCGCACCCAGCTCCAGGACGCCGTGCCGATGACGCTGGGCCAGGAGTTCGGCGCCTTCGCGGCCACGCTCGCCGAGGACGAGCAGCGCCTGGCCGAAGCGCGCCTGCTGCTGCACGAGCTGAACCTCGGCGGCACCGCGATCGGCACCGGTCTCAACGCGCGCCCGGGCTACCGCGAGCGCGCGGTGGCGCACCTGCGGGCGCTGACCGGGATCCCCACGCTCGTCTCCGCCCCGGACCTCATCGAAGCCACCCAGGACGTGGGCGTGTTCGTCCAGCTGTCCGGGGTGCTGAAACGGGTCGCGGTCAAGCTGTCGAAGATCTGCAACGACCTGCGGCTGCTGTCGTCCGGTCCGCGCGCCGGGTTCGGCGAGATCACGCTGCCCGCCCGGCAGGCCGGCTCCTCGATCATGCCGGGCAAGGTCAACCCGGTGATCCCGGAGGCGGTCAACCAGATCGCGTTCGAGATCATCGGCCACGACGTCACCGTCACCCTCGCCGCCGAAGGCGGGCAGCTGCAGCTCAACGCGTTCGAACCGGTGATCGCCCGGGCGCTGACCGCCGGGCTGGACCACCTCACCGCCGGCATCGGGGTGCTGACCCGGCACTGCGTCGCCGGGATCACGGCCCACCGCGAGCACCTCGCCGATCTGGTGGCCGCCTCGACCGGACTGGTGACCGCGCTCAGCCCCGTCCTCGGTTACGAGACGGCGAGCGCGATCGCGCTGGAGGCGCACCACTCCGGACGGCCGGCGCTGGACGTGGTGCGGGAACGGGCCCTGCTCACCGAGGAGCAGCTGCGTGAGCTCACCACACCCGAGGCCCTCACCGGCCGGCGCGTCGCCTGAACGGCACCGTCCACTGTGAACTCTGTGTTACCCCGCCGTTGGGCCCCGGTGTCATCGCAGCTCACCGGCTCTGCTTCGGATCTTCCGATGCAGTGCTCCGTCTCTTTCTTCTTGTCCGATGCTTCGGCCGCGCTTAGCGTCGTCCGCGAACCCGAGGAGGCACCATGACCACCCGCAACACCCCCGCGGCCGGGGATCTCACCGAGGCCCTCGCCGATCCCGCGTCGCTGCGCCGCAGCGTCGCGGCCGGCGCGGTCGGCGTCTTCGTGCACTGGTTCGACTGGGCCGCCTACGCCTACCTGGCCAGCACGATCGCCGACGTCTTCTTCCCGGACGAGAACAGCACCGCCGGCCTGCTCGCGGTGTTCGGGGTGTTCGCGGTGTCCTTCGGCATCCGCCCGGTCGGCGCGCTGGTGTTCGGCCCGCTCGGCGACCGGATCGGCCGCAAGCGCACGCTGTCGCTGGTCATCTTCGTCATGTCCGGCGCGACCCTCGCGATCGGACTGCTTCCCGGCTATGCGACGCTCGGGATCTTCGCGCCGCTGCTGCTGGTGCTGCTGCGGCTGGTGCAGGGGTTCGCCGCGGGTGGCGAGTTCGGCAGCGCGGCCAGCTTCCTCGCCGAGCACGCGCCACGCCGCCGCCGCGGGTTCGGCGTCAGCTGGCTGGAAGTGGGCTCGCTGCTGGGGTTCCTCGCCGGATCGTTCGTGTTCTTCCTGCTGTCCACGGGTTTGTCGCCGGACCAGCTCGCCTCGTGGGGCTGGCGGATCCCGTTCCTCATCGCCGCACCGCTGGGCGTCATCGGGTTCGTCATCCGCACCAAGATCGAGGACACCCCGGAGTACCGCGCGCTCGAGGCCACCGGCAGCATCCCGCGCAGCCCGGTGCGGGAACTGTTCCGGCACAACAAGAAGCAGCTGCTGCAGGCCGCGGGCCTGATGACGATGATGCACGTCCCGTTCTACGCGGTGCTGACCTACCTGGTCACCTACGAAACCGACCACCTCGGCCACTCCGCGGGCAACGCCGCGCTGCTGTCCACCGTCATCTCGCTCGCCGGGCTGCTGCTGGTTCCCGCGTTCGGCCGGCTGTCCGACCGCGTCGGACGGCGGCCCGTCCTGATCGGCGCCGGGATCGCACTGTTCGTCCTCGCCACGCCGGCGTTCCTGCTGATGCGCACCGGCCTGGCCGGGACGTGGATCGCCGGGCTCGGCCTGGGCGTCATCCTCGCCGCGATCCTCGGCACGTACGCGGTGTGGTCGGCGGAGATCTTCCCGACGCGCACCCGGCAGGGTGGCCTGTCGATCGCCTACAACCTGACCGCGGCGTTGTTCGCCGGCACCGTGCCCTACCTGATGACGGTGCTGATCTCCGCGGCCGGCAGCACCCTGGTGCCCGGCCCGTACCTGATGGCGGCGGCGGTCCTCGGCCTGGTGGCGGCGTTCTCCCTCCGCGAGACGGCGGGCGCTCCCCTGCTGCGGGCCGAAGACCTGCGCGACGGCGCCCGCGCCCCGGTCCACCACGAGTAGGTCGTGGCGGCCGGGTGTCAGGTGATCGGCCCCGGCTGGAGCACCAGCGCGGGCTTGCCGTCGACGAGGGTGAGGCCGACCTCGATCGACGGTGAGCCGCGGAAACCGAAGCTCGCGCTGCCGAGGCCGGGGCCGATGCTGGACTGGGTTCCGCCGCCCTGCGGGTAGGTGACGGCGAAGGAGAGGCTGTCCGCGCTGAAGGCCGTCACGCGCATCGACGAGTAGTGGAACCGCTTGGCGTCCAGCGGGATCGTGGTGGGCTTGGACAGCAGGAGGGTGCAGTCGCCGTCGAAGCAGTCCCGGACCTTCGAACTCGGCGGGGCGGGCGGGTTCGGGTTGGTGGACGGCGGGGTCGTCGTGGGGGTGGCCGAGGTGGCAGGCGGCACCGTGGTCGTCGGTTGGGCGG
>NZ_PQHY01000083.1:0-27434 GCF_003385175.1 Amycolatopsis ruanii | reverse complement strand
GGGAACGGGCGTGGCAGGCTGGGGGTATGGCCCGGCCTTCTCCCCTGCAGGTGCGCAACCTCGTCGTCGCCGTGCTCGCGGCTCTCGTGGCGGTCTGGAACGTCACCCAGGGCGGGCCGTGGTACCTCACGGCGATCTTCGGCGTCGGGTGTGTGCTCGCGCTCGGGTCGGCCGCCCTCAACCGCGCGGGCTGATCCGCGCACCTCACACCGCGCACGTTACGGTGAGCGCGTGAATTCCGCCTCGGCTGTGTTCCTCGCGACGATCCCGAGCCCGGACCGCGGCGTCTGGCACCTGGGACCGATCCCGATCCGCGCCTACGCGCTGTGCATCATCGCCGGCATCGTCCTCGCCATCTGGTGGGGCGACCGCCGCTGGGTGCAACGCGGCGGCACCAAGGGCACGGTCGTCGACATCGCCGTGTGGGCCGTGCCGTTCGGCCTCGTCGGCGGGCGCCTCTACCACGTCATCACCGACTGGTGGCGCTACTTCGGCGAGGGCAAGGACCCGGTCAAGGCGCTCTACATCTGGGACGGCGGCCTGGGCATCTGGGGCGCGATCGCCCTCGGCGCGGTGGGCGCGTGGATCGGCTGCCGCCGCAAGGGCGTGCCGCTGCCCGCGATGGCCGACGCGATCGCCCCGGGCATCATCGTCGCGCAGGCCATCGGCCGCCTCGGCAACTACTTCAACCAGGAGCTCTACGGCGCGCACACCACGCTGCCCTGGGGCCTGGAGATCTACCAGCGCTTCGACCCGAACAACCCGACGATCCCCGACCAGGGCCCCAACGGCATCGCGTTCGGCAACATCCCGCTCGCCGACAGCCCGGTGCACCCCACGTTCCTGTACGAGCTGATCTGGAACCTGATCATCGCGGCGCTGGTCGTGTACGCCGACCGCAAGCTGCGGCTGGGCCACGGCCGCGCGTTCGCCCTCTACGTCGCCGGGTACACGCTGGGCCGGTTCTGGATCGAGCTGATGCGCACCGACGACGCCACCCACGTCCTCGGCCTGCGGGTCAACACGTGGACGTCGATCCTGGTCTTCGCCGGCGCGATGGTCTACTTCTTCCTCGCCCGGCGCCGCGGGCCACGCGAGGAACCGGAAACGCTGCGCAGCAAGGACGACGAGACCGACACGGTCGCCCCGGAACGCGAGTAGTTCTACTCAGGCGCGGTCCCGGCCCGCTCGCCAGACTGGTGATCATGACCGAGGACCGGCGGCCGGGTGTGGCCTTCCTGGGGTTCGCGCTCGCGACCGGACTGCTGATCGTCGTCGTGGTCGCCCTGATGCGGGACTTCGTCGCCGGCTGGCACGGGGGCGAATACGCCTCCGCCTACATCGGGGTCACGTTCGGCGCGATGATCGCCGGCAGCCTGTGCCGGCTCGCACGGCCCCCGTGGCGCTCCTTCGGCACCGGGCTGATCCTCGGCGGTGTGCTCGGGTTCGCGAGCTTCCTCGCGGTGGCGGTGGCGCTCTACCTCGCCCTGTCGCAGATGTCTAGCTGACCAGGCCGCGCCCGGTGACCAGCAGCAGGTCCAGCGCCGTCAGCAGGCCGGGCGGCGCCGCGACCACCGCGGGGATCGCGTTCACCAGCCGCATCGCCGTCGCCTTGAGGCCCGCCGTGTTGTGGTCGCCGTCCGTGCCGACCAGCCGCAGGTCCAGCGTGTAGTTCGGCTCGCCGGTCACCTGCACCCGGTAGCAGCCCTGCCCGGACGGTTGCGGCCAGTCCGGCCCCAGGTCCGGGCGCAGCCGTGTCACGTGCTCCAGCACGCACACCGGACGGCCGCCCCGCATGCCGCGCACCTCGAACCGCAGCGCGGCGGCCGTGCCCTCGGCGATCGTGCCGCACGAGACGTCGAACGCCGACGGCGCCGGCAGCCGCTCGAAGCTCTCCTCCACGGCGTCCAGCTCCACGCCCAGCCCGGCCGCCAGCTGCCGCACCACGCTGCCCCACGCCAGCGACAGCACGCCGGGCTGCAGCAGCATCGGCGTCTGGTCCAACGGGCCGCCGAAGCCCATGATGTCGAAGACGACCTTGCGGTTGTCGTAGGTCGAGTAGTCCAGGATCTCGAAGCAGCGCACCTCGTCGATCCGCTCGCACACGCCCGTGAGTACCAGCGGCAGCCAGTCGTTGGCGAACCCGGGGTCGACACCGTTCACCCACAGCGACGCGCCACCCTCGGACGCGGCCGCCCGCACGGGTGCGGACACCTCGCCGGGCACCACGCCGTCCGGGAACTGCAGGAACACCGGGCTGCTCGACACGACGTTCACGCCGGCCCGCAGGATGCGCTGCAGGTCGGCCAGCGCCTCCATCAGCCGGTCGTCGGCCATCGCCGTGTAGACCACGCAGTCCGGTTCCAGCGCCAGCAGCGCGTCGGCGTCGGTGGTCGCCGCGACGCCCAGCGACCGCCCCAGCTCGGCCAGCTCCCCGGCGTCCCGGCCGGCCTTGTCCGGGTTCGACACCCACACGCCGGCCAATTCCAGCTCCGGATGCGCGTCGATGCCCGCGATCGCGTGCCGCCCCACGTTGCCGGTGCTCCACTGCACCACCCGGTACGTCACAGGTCCGGCAATCCGAGTTCGAGGTTGGGCGCCTGCAGTCCACCGTCCACTTCCAGCACCTTCCCCGTGACGAACGAGCCGGCGGGCGAGGCCAGGTAGACGATCGCGGCCGCGATGTCCTCGACCTCGCCGAGCCGGCGCAGCGGCGTGTCCGCCTCCATCCTGGCCTTGATCTCCGGGTTGTTCACCACGACCTCCAGCGCCGAGGTCGCCACCGACCCGACGGCGACCGCGTTGACCCGGATGCGTGGCGCGAGGTCGTAGGCGGCCAGGCGCGTGTAGTGGGCGAGCGCGGCCTTCGCGGTGCCGTAGGCGGCGAACCCGCGCCCGGCGACCCGGCCCATGTTCGACGAGATGTTGACGACCGTGCCGCCGTCGGTCATCAACGGCACGGCGGCGGTGGTGAGCGCGTGCGCGGTCGAGACGTTGAACCGGAACGCCTCTTCCAGGAACTCCGGTGTGGTGTCCAGCAGCGGCCGGGGATAGGTGCCGCCGACGTTGTTGACCACGATGTCGACCCGGCCGAACTCGCCGACCGCGGCCTGCGCGAGCGCGGCGGCGGCCGCGGGATCGCTGAGGTCGGCCGGCACGACGTGCGCGCGCCGTCCGGTTCCGGCCACGCGCGCGGCGACGGCGTCCAGGTCGGTCTTCGTACGGGAGGAGATCACCACGTCCGCACCGGCTTCGGCCAGCGCGACGGCGGCTCCCGCGCCGATACCGCGTCCGGCCCCGGTGACGACGGCGACTTTGCCGGTCACGCGGAAACGATCGAGGATCATGCGGCCGACTGTAACAGGTTCTAGTTCGGTCCGGGGCGGTCCGAGGAGAACCTGGTGCCGGGCAACGGAACCCCGCTAGGGAACCGCCGGGCCGGGGTCTTCGGGAAAGAGGGCGGCCAGCTCGTCGTGCAGGAGCCGCCGGATCTCCTCGGCCGGGAACTCGCGTGGGTACATCGCCGCCTGCAGGGTCAGGCCGTCGATGAAGGTGTGCAGGCGCCGGGCCTGCCGGTCGAGGTGACCGTCGGCGAGCGGGTCCCCGATGCGCTCCGGAGGTGGTTGCCCGCAGAAGTACGCCACCGCGAGCCGGCAGATGTGCCGTTCGCCGGGGAGTCCTGCCGTGTGGAGTTCGGCGAGGGATGCGTCGAAGCGCGAGCGCATCAGGCAGGCGAGCCAGACGTCCGCGTCCACCCGCCGGTCGGCGTCCAGTGGCAGCAGCTCCTCGAGCATCAGCAGCGCCCGGTCACGCCCGGGCAGATTGCCGTGCAGGTGGCCGGCGATGCGAGCGGTGACCTTGTCGGCCATCGCCTTCGCTGCGAAGAGCAGCAGGCCGCGCTGGCTGTCGAAGTAGTGGCGCAGCCCGCCGATCGAGATGTTGGCCTGCTCGGCGATCTTCCGCACGGTGGCGCCCTCGATGCCGTCCCGGCTGATGACGTCCCAGACCACCCGGACCAGTTCCGCCCGTCGCTGGTCGTGGTCGACGAGCTTCGGCATACCCAGGTTATAGCACAATCGTACGGTTTCCTATACCGTACAAGCGTGCTAAAAAAATCTGAGGGAGCGGTGCCGGGGCGTGCCACGGGTTCGGTCGTGCTCGCCGGGGGATTGCTGCTGATCGCCGGGTCGGCGCTGTGGTTCGTGCTGACCGGCGACACCGGTGTCCGGTACTCGTCGGACACCGGCGACACCGTGCCGATGTGGTTCCGCTGGATTCCCGTACTCGCCGGCGTCGTGCTGGTACGCCTGGTGCCGTTCCGGGGCGCCGCGATCACGCCGGCCGAGCGCCGGCCCCGCCTCGAAGCGGGTGTTCTCCTGGCCTCGGCGGTGCTCTTCGCGGTGACGCTGGGGCTGGCCGGCGGTGGCGAGCCCGCCCACACCCTGTTGAAGGTGCTGTTGCTGCTCGGGGTTCCCGCGGCGATGTTCTGGATCCTGCGGCGCTGGGGAACGGCCTGGCGCCCGGCGGGTGGGCGGCCGGAGGTGGGGCGGCGCTGGGCGCCCGCGATCCCGGTCGCCGCGTGGGTTCTCCTCAGCTACGCCAGCCCGTGGGCCACGCCGTCCAGCGACTTCGCGACCACCGTCGACCTGGTCACGCTCGTGCTCGTGCTCGTCGTCGGGTTCCTCGTCAACAGCCTGCTGGAGGAGGTCTTCTACCGCCGCTGGCTGCAGTCCAGGTGGGAGGCGCTCATCGGCCGGTGGCCGGCGATCGTGCTCGCGTCACTGCTCTGGGCCGTCTGGCACGTCGCCATCCACGGCAGCGGTGACCTGCCGGCCGACCTCGCGTCGGCGTTCGTCAACCAGGGCGTTCTCGGGCTGTTCCTCGGATTCCTCTGGAGCGAGTACCGGATGATGTGGCCGCTGCTGGTAGTCCACGGTGCCGTCAACGCCGTCCCCGTCCTGCTACCCCTGGTGTGAGCGGGCGGACCGGCAGCACCGCCAGTTCACCGCGGTCGTTCGTCCGCACCTCCGCGGCCGCGCCGTAGTGCGCCGCCAGCGCCTCCGCCGTCAGCACCTCCGCCGGTGGCCCGGCGGCCACCGCGTGGCCGGCGTCGAGCAGGAGGAGCTGGTCGGCGTACTGCGCGGCGAACGTCAGGTCGTGCAGGGTCGACACCACGGTGATGCCGTCCTCGTGCCGCAGCCGGTCGATCAGCTCCAGCAGCGCCTGCGCGTGGCCGATGTCCAGGCCCGTCGTGGGCTCGTCGAGCAGCAGCAGGCTCGCCCGCTGGGCCAGCACCCGCGCCAGCACCGCGCGCTGCCGCTCGCCGCCGGAGAGCATGTCCACCCGGCGGCCCGCCAGCGCGCCCAGGTCCAGCCGCGCCAGCACCTCCTCCACAATGGACAGATCCGACCGGCTTTCCCGCGCCAGCAGACCCAGATGCGGCGTGCGGCCGAGCAGCACGTAGTCGGTCACCGTCAGGCCCACGGGCACCGCCGGGTCCTGCGGCGCGTACCCGACGAGCCGCGCCAGTTCCTTGCGCGGCACCCGGGACCGGCCGCCGATGAGCACTTCTCCTTGTGGCGGCAGGAGTCCGGCCACGGTTTTGAGCAAAGTGGACTTCCCGGCCCCGTTCGGCCCGACGACGGCCAGCCACCCGCCGGCCGGCACCTCCACCGAAACCCCGTGCACCACCGGGCAATCGCCGTAACCGGCGCGCACCGAGCGCAACGACAACGCGGTCACGACAACCTCCTCCGCGACGAGCGCAGGATCCAGGCGAAGAACGGCGCCCCGGTGAACGCGGTGACCACACCCAGCGGCAGTTCACCCGGCATGACCGTGCGCGCCAGCTGGTCGGCCAGCACCAGGAACGCCGCGCCGCCGACCAGCGACAGCGGGATCACCACCCGGTAGCTGGCCCCGGCGAGCATCCGCACCACGTGCGGCACCACGATCCCGACGAACCCGATCAGCCCGCTGACCGACACCGCCGCCGCGGTCGCCAGCGACGCCGCCGCCAGCACGACCAGCCGGATCCGGCCCGGTCGCAGGCCCAGCGACGCCGCCTCCGCGTCGCCGAGCGCGAGCACGTCGAGCAACCGCGCGGACAGGCACAGCACGACCGCCGCCACCGCCACGTACGGCACTGCGATCAGGACTTCGCGCCACCCGCTCACGTTGAGCCCGCCCAGCATCCACGTGTAGACCTGCCGGATCGTCTCGGTGTTCAGCTGCTGCGCGAACGTCTGGATCGCGGTGAGGAACGACGCCACCGCGACCCCGGCCAGCAGCAGCGTGCTCGTGCTGCCCCCGGCCGAGCGGCCCACCAGCCAGCTGAGCCCGACCCCGCCGAGCGCGCCGGCGAACGCGGCCAGCGGCAGCGGGCCGACGACCCAGCCGCTGACCGCCGGGGCGAGCACCACGACGAGCGTCGCCGCCATGCCCGCCCCGGCCGCCGCGCCCAGCAGGTACGGGTCGGCCAGCGGGTTGCGGAACACGCCCTGGAACGTCGCCCCGGACACCGCGAGCGCCGCGCCGACGATCGCCGCCAGCAGCACCCGTGGCACCCGCAGCTGCCACACGATCGCGGCCTCCCGCACGGACAGCGGCGACTGCCCGCCGGTGACCTGCGCCCAGATCTCGGCGAGCACCCGCTGCCAGCCCAGGTCGCTCGCACCGACGAGCACGGCGAACACCAGGACGGCCGCGAGCACCACGAGCCCGGCGATCAGGACCGGGGCGCGCAGCCGGGTCCGGGTGTCAGGCACCGGTCTTGGCGACCGCGGCGGCGACGGTGCGGACGAGCTCGACGATCCGCGGGCTCCACCGGGAGGCGATGTCGTCGTCGAGCGCGATCACCTGACCGCGTTGCACGGCGCTCAGCGTGTTCCAGCCCGGCCGCGCGGCGACGGTCTGCGCGTTCTGCCCGCAGCACTTGCTGTCCGCGAGGAAGATCAGGTCCGGGTTGGACTGCAGGATGCGTTCGGCCGACAGCTGCGGGTAGCCGCCGGAGGCGTTCGGGTCGGTGCCGTCGGCGATGTTGGTGAGCCCGAAGCGGGTGAGCACCTGGCCGATGAAGGTCGCCGAAGTCACGCTGTAGTACGTCTGGTCCAGCTCCCAGTAGTAGGTCAGCGATCGCTTCGGCGCGTCCGCGACGATCTTGTCGATGTCGTCGCGGGTCTGCCGGGCCAGGCTCTCGCCCTCGGCCTGGTGCCCGGTCGCCTTGCCCAGCACCTCGAACTGCGTGTAGGCGTCGTCGAGCGTCTTCGCGTCGGGCATCACCAGCGTCTTGGTCCCGGTCCGGGCCAGTGCGCCGGCGAGGCCGGTGGTGTCGGCGTAGACCACGACCAGATCGGGCCGGTAGGCGGCGATCGCCTCGGGATCGGGGCTCAGGCCGGTCAGCTGCGTGCGCGGCGCCTGTGCGGGGAAGTTCGACGCCGAATCGACGGCGACCACCTGCGGCCCCGCGCCGAGGGCGAACAAGGTCTCGGTGGCCGACGGCGACAGCGACACGATGCGTTGCGGCTGCTTGTCGAGCGTCACGGCCGGGGCGCCGGGCGCGGCGACCGTGACCGGGAAGCCGCCTTCGGTTTCGGGGGGTGCGGCCGAGTCCTCGGACGGCCGGGTGGCGCATCCGGTCAGCACGAGCAGGACCGCGATCAGTGGTGCGAAACGACGGAACACAAGAAAACCTCGGGTTTCCGGCCGGCGTCACGGGGCCCCGTCCCGCACCCAGGCGTTACGGACGCCGCACCCCTGAGCCGGGGGCGAAAGGCGTCGGCGCGGCGGCAGGCGACCTGGCTCGACCGGGTGTGCACGGAGCGCACCCGAGTCATCACAGTTGCGGCACAGCACCGGGTTCCCACCGGTTTCGCGGCCGCCGCGTCACTGGCCGGCAAGCCGCTGACCAGCGTGAGGAACGCTACCACCGGCGAATCTGGCCCCGGGGCGGGATCCTGCGTAATCTTGATGGGATCGCGCGACGCGTATGCTCGGTCGGAGGCGCCGAAGGCAGCCCATCAAGAACGATGTCGTTCCTCGCAGCCAGATCGTTACCGATCGGATGAGAAAATCCACACTCCGAGAGGGTGCCCTCATGTTTCCTGGGTGTTAAGGTCGCGCTAATCCAAGGGCCATCGTCGTCCCTGCAGCAGTACCGGGGGAACTTTCCGAACTGAGCATTGAGACGACGAAGGAGGTCCCCGCATGATCTTCTCCGCCAACCCGGGCAAGCAGGGCCTGTACGACCCTGCCACGGAGCAGGATTCCTGCGGTGTGGCGATGGTGGCCGACATTCAGGGCCGGCGCACCCACGCCATCGTCACGGACGGGCTGACGGCGCTGATCAACCTGGACCACCGGGGCGCCGCGGGCGCCGAACCGACCTCCGGCGACGGCGCCGGGATCCTCGTGCAGCTGCCCGACCAGCTGCTCCGCGAGGAGGCCGGCTTCGAGCTGCCCGAACCCGACGCGCAGGGCCACCACCGCTATGCCGCCGGCATCGCGTTCCTGCCCACCGAGGAGGAGGCGCGCGGCAAGGCCGTCGCGCTGATCGAGCGCCTGGCCGACGAGGAGAGCCTCGACGTGCTGGGCTGGCGCGAGGTCCCGGTCGACGCCGACGCCGCCGACATCGGCCCCACCGCGCGGTCGGTGATGCCGCACTTCGCCATGCTGTTCGTGGCGGGCAAGCCGGACGCCGACGGCGTGCGCCCCGCCGGCCTGGAGCTGGACCGGCTCGCCTTCTGCCTGCGCAAGCGCGTCGAGCACGAGAGCGTGGTCGCCGAGTGCGGCACGTACTTCCCGTCGCTGTCCGCGCGCACCATGGTCTACAAGGGAATGCTCACGCCCGAGCAGCTCCCGGCGTTCTTCGGCGACCTGCGCGACCCGCGGCTGACCAGTGCGATCGCGTTGGTGCACAGCCGGTTCTCCACCAACACGTTCCCGTCGTGGCCGCTGGCGCACCCGTTCCGGTTCGTCGCGCACAACGGTGAGATCAACACGATCCGCGGCAACCGCAACCGCATGCGGGCCCGTGAGGCGCTGCTGGAGTCGGGTGTCATCCCGGGCGACCTGACCCGGCTCTACCCGGTGTGCTCGCCGGACGCGTCGGACTCGGCGTCGTTCGACGAGGTCCTCGAACTGCTGCACCTGGGCGGCCGCAGCCTGCCGCACGCCGTGCTGATGATGATCCCGGAGGCGTGGGAGAACCACACCACCATGGACCCGCGGCGGCGCGCGTTCTACCAGTTCCACGCGAGCCTGATGGAGCCGTGGGACGGCCCGGCGTGCGTCACGTTCACCGACGGCGCGCTCGTCGGCGCGGTGCTGGACCGCAACGGCCTGCGCCCGTGCCGCTGGTGGCGCACCGCCGACGACCGCGTCGTGCTGGCCAGCGAGGCCGGTGTGCTGGACGTGCCGCCGGACCAGGTGGTCGCCAAGGGCCGCCTCAAGCCGGGCCGCATGTTCCTGGTGGACACCGAGGCCGGCCGCATCGTCGCCGACGACGAGATCAAGTCGGAGCTGGCCCAGCAGCACCCGTACGAGGAGTGGCTGCACGCCGGCCTGCTGCAGCTGGCCGATCTGGCCGACCGCGATCACGTCACGCAGAGCCACGACTCGGTGCTGCGCCGTCAGCTCGCCTTCGGCTACTCCGAGGAGGAGCTGAAGATCCTGCTCGCGCCGATGGCGGAGAAGGGCGCCGAGCCGCTGGGCTCGATGGGCACCGACACCCCGCCCGCCGTGCTGTCCAAGCGGTCGCGCCAGCTCTACGACTACTTCAAGCAGGCCTTCGCGCAGGTGACCAACCCGCCGCTGGACGCGATCCGCGAGGAGCTGGTCACGTCGATGAGCCGGATCATGGGTCCCGAGCGCAACCTGCTCGACCCGGGCCCGGCCTCGTGCCGGCACATCCAGCTGCCGTACCCGGTCATCGACAACGACGAGCTGGCCAAGCTCATCCACATCAACGACGACGGCGACCTGCCGGGCTTCGCCTGCACCGTCCTGTCCGGACTGTTCGAAGTGGACGGCGGCGGCAAGGCGCTGGCGGAGGCGATCGAGCGGGTGCGCCGCGAGGCGTCCGAGGCGATCGCGGCCGGCGCGCGCACGCTCGTGCTGTCCGACCGGGACTCCGACCACAAGATGGCGCCGATCCCGTCGCTGCTGCTGGTCTCCGCGGTGCACCACCACCTGGTGCGCACCAAGGAACGGCTGCGCGTGGCGCTCGTGGTGGAAAGCGGTGACGCCCGCGAGGTCCACCACATCGCGCTGCTGCTCGGCTACGGCGCCGCGGCGGTGAACCCGTACCTGGCCTTCGAGACGATCGAGGACATGATCGCGCAGGGCGCGATCACCGGGATCGAGCCGCGCAAGGCGGTGCGCAACTACGTCAACGCGCTGGTCAAGGGCGTCCTGAAGATCATGTCCAAGATGGGCATCTCGACCGTCGGCGCCTACACCGCGGCGCAGGTGTTCGAGTCCTTCGGGCTGTCGCAGGAACTGCTCGACGAGTACTTCACCGGCACGGTGTCCAAGCTCGGCGGCGTCGGTCTCGACGTGCTCGCCGAGGAGGTCGCCGTCCGGCACCGCCGGGCCTACCCGGACAACCCGACCGACCGCGTGCACCGCCGTCTCGACACCGGCGGCGAGTACGCCTACCGCCGCGAGGGCGAGCTGCACCTGTTCACGCCGGAGACGGTGTTCCTGCTGCAGCACGCCAGCAAGACCCGCCGCGACGAGGTGTACCGGCGCTACACCGAAGAGGTGCACCGCCTCTCCCGCGAGGGCGGCGCGCTGCGCGGGTTGTTCAAGTTCCGCAAGGAGGGCCGCACGCCGGTCCCGATCGACGAGGTCGAGTCGGTCGAGTCGATCTGCAGGCGGTTCAACACCGGCGCGATGTCCTACGGCTCCATCTCGGCCGAGGCGCACCAGACGCTCGCGATCGCGATGAACCGCATCGGCGGCCGGTCCAACACCGGTGAGGGCGGCGAGGACCCGGAGCGGCTCTACGACCCCGAGCGGCGCAGCGCGATCAAGCAGGTCGCCAGCGGCCGGTTCGGCGTCACCAGCGAGTACCTGGTCAACGCCGACGACATCCAGATCAAGATGGCGCAGGGCGCCAAGCCAGGCGAGGGCGGCCAGCTGCCGCCGAACAAGGTGTACCCGTGGATCGCGCGCACCCGGCACTCCACGCCGGGCGTCGGCCTGATCTCGCCGCCGCCGCACCACGACATCTACTCGATCGAGGACCTGGCGCAGCTGATCCACGACCTGAAGAACGCCAACGAGAAGGCCCGCATCCACGTGAAGCTGGTCAGCTCGCTGGGCGTCGGCACGGTCGCGGCCGGGGTGTCGAAGGCGCACGCCGACGTCGTGCTGATCTCCGGTCACGACGGCGGCACCGGCGCCTCGCCCCTGAACTCGCTCAAGCACGCGGGCACGCCGTGGGAGATCGGCCTGGCCGAGACCCAGCAGACCCTGATGCTGAACGGGCTGCGCGACCGCATCACCGTGCAGGTCGACGGCGCGATGAAGACCGGCCGCGACGTGGTGGTCGCGGCGCTGCTCGGCGCCGAGGAGTACGGCTTCGCCACCGCGCCGCTGATCGTGGCCGGCTGCATCATGATGCGCGTCTGCCACCTCGACACCTGCCCGGTCGGGGTCGCCACCCAGAGCCCGGAGCTGCGCAAGCGCTACACCGGGCAGGCCGAGCACGTGGTGAACTACTTCCGGTTCGTCGCGCAGGAGGTCCGCGAGCTGCTGGCCGAGCTGGGTTTCCGCACCCTGGACGAGGCCATCGGCCGGGCCGACGTGCTGGACACCGACGAGGCGGTCGACCACTGGAAGGCCGGCGGCCTGGACCTGAAGCCGATCTTCGAGATGCCGGCCGACACCCCGTACGGCGGTGCCCGGCGCAAGATCCGCGAGCAGGACCACGGCCTCGAGCACGCCCTGGACCGCACGCTCATCCAGCTGTCCGAGGCGGCCCTGGAGGACGCGCACCCGGTGCGGCTGGAACTGCCGGTGCGCAACGTCAACCGCACCGTGGGCACGCTGCTGGGGTCGGAGATCACCCGCCGCTACGGCGGTGAGGGCCTGCCCGACGGCACGATCCACATCCGGCTCGTCGGATCGGCGGGGCAGTCGCTGGGCGCGTTCCTGCCGCGCGGCGTCACGCTGGAGATGGTGGGCGACGCCAACGACTACGTCGGCAAGGGCCTGTCCGGCGGCCGCATCATCGTGCGGCCGCACCCGGACGCGACGTTCGCCGCCGAGCGTCAGGTCATCGCCGGCAACACGCTGGCCTACGGAGCGACCGCGGGGGAGATGTTCCTGCGCGGTCAGGTGGGCGAGCGGTTCTGCGTACGCAACTCGGGCGCCACCGTCGTCGCCGAGGGCGTGGGCGACCACGCCTTCGAATACATGACCGGTGGCCGTGCCGTGGTGCTCGGTCCGACCGGCCGCAACCTCGCCGCGGGCATGTCCGGCGGTATCGGCTACGTCCTCGACCTCGACGAGGGCAGCGTCAACCGCGAGATGGTCGAGCTGCTCCTGCTCGAGCCCGAGGATCTGAACTGGTTGAAGGACATCGTGACCCGACACCACGAACTCACCCGCTCGGCGGTCGCCGCGTCGCTGCTCGGCGACTGGCCGCGCCGGTCGGCGAGCTTCACCAAGGTCATGCCGCGCGACTACAAGCGCGTGCTGGAGGCGACCAGGGCCGCCAAGGCCGCCGGGCGCGACGTCGACGAGGCGATCATGGAGGTGGCGTCTCGTGGCTGACCCCAAGGGCTTCCTGAAGTACGAGCGGGTCGAGCCGCCCAAGCGCCCCAAGGAGCACCGCGCCGAGGACTGGCGCGAGGTCTACGCCGACCTCGAGCCCGCCGAGCGCGACCAGCAGGTGCGCACCCAGGCCACCCGCTGCATGGACTGCGGCATCCCGTTCTGCCACTCGGCCGGCTCCGGCTGCCCGCTGGGCAACCTCATCCCGGAGTGGAACGACCTGGTGCGCCGCGGCGACTGGGCCGCGGCCAGCGACCGGCTGCACGCGACCAACAACTTCCCGGAGTTCACCGGGAAGCTGTGCCCGGCGCCGTGCGAGGCGGGCTGCACGCTGTCCATCTCGCCGCTGTCCGGCGGACCGGTCGCGATCAAGCGCGTCGAGGCGACGATCGCGGAGAAATCGTGGGAGCTGGGCCTGGCCCAGCCGCAGGTCGCCGAGGTGGCCAGCGGTCAGCGGGTCGCCGTGGTCGGGTCCGGCCCGGCCGGGCTCGCCGCCGCCCAGCAGCTCACCGGCGCCGGGCACGACGTGACCATCTTCGAGCGGGACGACCGGCTCGGCGGGCTGCTCCGCTACGGCATCCCCGAGTTCAAGATGGAGAAGAAGCACCTCGACAAGCGCCTGGCCCAGCTCAAGAAGGAGGGCACGCAGTTCGTCACCGGCTGCGAGGTGGGCGTCGACATCACCGTCGAGGAGCTGCGGGCGCGCTACGACGCGGTCGTGCTCGCGGTGGGCGCGCTGCGCGGCCGCGACGACACCACCACGCCGGGCCGGGAGCTGCGGGGCATCCACCTGGCGATGGAGCACCTGGTGCCGGCCAACAAGCAGTGCGAGGGCGACGGGCCGTCGCCGATCCACGCGCACGGCAAGCACGTCGTGATCATCGGCGGCGGTGACACCGGCGCCGACTCCTACGGCACCGCGATCCGCCAGGGCGCGGCGTCGGTGACCCAGCTGGACCAGTACCCGATGCCGCCGGCCACCCGGGACGACGACCGGTCGCCGTGGCCGACGTGGCCGTACGTGCTGCGCACCTACCCGGCGCACGAGGAGGGCGGCGAGCGGAAGTTCGGCGTCGCCGTGCGCCGGTTCGTGGGCGACGAGAACGGGCACGTCCGCGCCATCGAGCTGCAGCGGGTCAAGGTCGTCAAGGACCCGGAGACCGGGCGCCGCGAGGTCCTGCCGGTGTCGGACGAGATCGAGGAGATCCCGGCCGACCTGGTGCTGTTCGCGATCGGCTTCGAGGGCGTGGAGCACATGCGGCTGCTCGACGACCTGGGCATCCGGCTGACCCGGCGCGGCACCATCTCGTGCGGCCCGGACTGGCAGACCGAGGCCCCGGGCGTGTTCGTCTGCGGCGACGCCCACCGCGGCGCCTCGCTGGTGGTGTGGGCGATCGCCGAGGGCCGCTCGGTGGCGCACGCGGTGGACGCCTACCTGACCGGCGCGTCGGACCTGCCGGCGCCGGTGCATCCGACGGCGCTGCCGCTCGCTGTGGTGTAAGCACGCGCATCGGCCGTTCGGGCTCACCCTGGGCCCGAACGGCCGATTGTTCACTCTGTCGTGGCCGCCTAACTTTCGGTGGCAACGAACGGTCGGCAGACGGGTGAGCGTCATGAAGCGAACAGGTATCCGGGCACTGGTCCTCGCGGCGGTCGCCGCGGTCACCACGGCCGTGTTCAGCGCGCCCGCCACGGCGGCGCCCGGACCGGCGATCCACGTGCAGGGCGCCGGTGCGGCCGAGTACTGGACGCCCGAGAAGATGCGCTCGGCCAAGCCGCTGGACAACCTGCTCACCGCCGCGCGCAACGTCACCGCCGACGTGCGGACCGCGGTCCCGCGCCTGCTCCCGTCCCGGACCTCGAAGGCCAGCACCGGCGACCCGTGGACCGGCGGCGGCGCGGTGACGCACACCGCGGGCCGGGTCTTCTTCACCTTCAACGGCTCCCCGGCTTCGTGCAGCGGGGACGCGGTCACCAGCGCCAACCGCAGTGTGGTCATCACGGCCGGGCACTGCGTGAAGTACCAGGGCAGCTGGCACACCGACTGGATCTTCGTGCCGGGCTACGACAACGGCAACGCCCCGTACGGCGAATGGGCCGCGACGACCACCCTCACCACGCCGCAGTGGCAGGCCAGCGAAGATCTGGCTTACGACGTCGGCGCCGCGGTGGTGGCGCCGCTGAACGGCCGGTACCTCACCGATGTGGTGGGCGCGCAGGGCATCGCCTTCAACCAGCCGCGCGGCCAGGTGATGTACAGCTTCGGCTACCCCGCCGAGCCGCCCTACGACGGCAGCGAACTGACCTACTGCGCCGGCCGCACCTTCAACGACGCGCTCGGCTCCGGCGACCTGGGCATGCGGTGCGACATGACGGGCGGCTCCAGCGGCGGCCCGTGGTTCCTGAACTTCGACACCTCGACCGGGACCGGAATCCAGAACTCGGTGAACAGCTTCGGCTACACCTTCCTGCCCGGCGTGATGTTCGGCCCGTACTTCGGCGCGGACGCGGAGGCGCTCTACAACGCGGCCGCGTCGCGGTAGGTCCTATTCGGTTGCCCCGGACCGGGCCGGTCCGATAGGAAACCCGCATGCTGAAGGGTGACCTGGTCGGGCTGCGCGCCCGGCACGAGGCCGACATCCCGGTCCTGCGCACGGAGCTGTACGACGACGTGGTGACCGGCTCGCGAGCGGACAGCCGGCCCTGGCGGCCGCTCCGGCCGGACACGAAGGACCCGCGCCTCGTGGGGGACGACACCGACCCGGGGCACGTGCCGTTCTCCGTGGTGGAGCTGGCGGGCGACACGCTGATCGGCACGGCGACGATGTGGGGCATCGACACCCACCACCGGTCCGCGCACATCGGGCTGGGGCTGCTGCCGTCCGCGCGCGGCAAGGGCTACGGCACCGACGTCGTCGCCGTGCTGTGCCACTACGGTTTCGTCGTGCGCGGCCTGCACCGGCTGCAGATCGAGACGCTGGCGGACAACTTCCCGATGCTGCGCGCCGCCGAGCGCAACGGCTTCGTCCGTGAGGGCGTACTGCGTTCCTCCTCCTGGGTGATGGGCGAGTTCCTGGACGAGGTGCTGCTCGGGCTGCTCGCCGAGGACTGGCAAGGGAATTAGGCCGCCCGCCCGCCAGCCCACCACCACCCTCAACGGACGCGCTCCGCGCGGCCCCTGATCCCGGTTCTCAGGCCGGCGGCGGTTGAATGGGGCATGACCTCCGCGAGGCAAGAACCCGTCATCGAACGCGGCGTCTTCGCCCGGCTGGGGCGGCTGGTCGTGCATCGGCCCTGGTGGGTGATCGCCGCCTGGGTCGTGCTGGCCGTGGTGGTGATCTTCACCGCGCCGGCGCTGCCCCGAAGCACGGACGAAAGCGACGCCCTGCCCCGGGACTACGAGTCCATCCAGGCCATGACCCTGGGCCAGGAAGCGTTTCCGGCCGCGTTCACCCCGTCGATGCTCGTCGTGTTCTACCGCGGCGACAACGCGCCGCTGACCGCGGCCGACACCCAGAAGGCCGGCGAAGTCGTGGCCGGCCTGACCGGCAAGCGCCTGCCGGACGTCGAGCTGATCTCGCCGGCCGTCCCGGCACCCGACAACGTCGTGCAGATCTCCGCGGTGAAGATGCCGCAGCTGTCCTCGGCCAACGCGCAGCAGCTGACCGAGTCGGCGAAGCAGTTCCGCGGCGAACTCCAGGCGTTGCTCGGCGGCGGTGACCTGAAGGCGGCGACCACCGGCAGCGTGGCCCAGCAGCTCGACGTGCAGGAGGCGTCGGGCAGCGCGGACGCCGTCGTCGGCATCGCGACCGTGCTGCTGATCCTCGTGCTGCTGCTGGTGATCTTCCGCAGCCCGGTGATCGCGCTGCTGCCGATCGTCCTGATCGGGATCGTGTCGCAGATCGCGAACGGCCTCATCTCCTGGGTGGTGAAGCTGTTCGGGATGCAGACCGACGCGTCGATCTCGTCGATCCTGATCGTGGTGCTGTTCGGCGTCGGCACCGACTACATCCTGTTCCTGATGTTCCGGTTCCGCGAACGGCTGCGGGCCGGGGACGAACCGAGGCAGGCGATGGTCACCGCGGTGAGCCGCGTCGGCGAGGCGATCACGTCCGCGGCCGCCGTCGTGATCATCGCGTTCCTGTCGATGGCCCTGTCGTTGTTCGGGTTCTTCCGCTCGATGGGGCCGTCGCTGGCGATCGCGGTCGCGGTGACGCTGCTGCGCGGGCTGACCCTGGTGCCGGCTGTGGTGTCGCTGCTGGGCGCCAAGGTGTTCTGGCCGTCGAAGTCGTGGCGGGCCGAGCCGACCGGAGCGCGGTTCACGGCGATCGGGCGGAGCCTGGGGCGCAAGCCGGCGATCTTCGCGGCCGTGTCCGGTGTCGTGATGGCGGCGCTGGCGGCCGGGCTGGTCAACTTCAACCCGACGTTCGACCTGGCGTCCGGGTCGATGCCGGACACCGCCGAATCGCAGGTCGGGCTGCGGCAGCTGGAACGCGGGCTGCCGCCGGGGACGACCTCGCCGACGAGCGTCTACCTGCACAGTGACAGTGGCGTGCTGGACGCTGCGGCGCTGCCGTCGTTCGGGGAGCGGCTGCGGGCCGTGCCGGGCGTGGGGCAGGTCGGGCAGCCGCAGGTCAGCACCGACGGCGCGACGGCCAGCTTCGCGGTGACCCTGACCGACGACCCGAGTTCGGACGCCGCGATCGACACGGTGGCGGGCCCGCTGCGGACGGCCGCGCACGAGGGTGCTCCGCCGGGCGCGCGGGCGCTGGTCGGCGGTGAGACGGCGGTGTACGTCGACATCCAGGACACGATGAACCGCGACTACCGGGTGGTGTTCCCGGTGGCGGCGGTGCTGATCATGCTGGTGCTGGCGTTGCTGCTGAGGAGTGTGGTGTCGCCGTGGTACGTGATGGCGTCGGTGGGGCTCGGCTTCGCGGCGACGCTGGGCGCGACGACGCTGCTGTTCCAGAACGCGATCGGCGAGACCGGGCTGATCTTCATGATCCCGCTGATCATCTACATGTTCGTGGTCGCGCTGGGGACGGACTACAACATCCTGATGATGGCGCGGCTGCGTGAAGAGGCGAAGAACGGTCATTCGCCGAGGGAGGCGGCGGCGCTGGCGGTGCGCCACACGGGCCCGACGATCGCCGCGGCGGGCGTCATCCTGGCCGGTTCGCTGGGGGCGCTGATGCTGGCGGGCAACGCGCTGCTGGCGGAGATGGGGTTCGCGCTGTCGTTCGGGATCTTGGTGGCGGCGTTCGTGATGGCGATGTTCTTCGTGCCCAGCCTGACGGCGCTCATCGGGCGCGCCGCGTGGTGGCCCGGCCACGGCGACCGGGCGAAGCCCGAACCCGAGCCGGAGCGCGTGCCCCAGGGCTGACCGCGGAACTCGCCGACGGGAGCGTGGAACTCGCGACGCTGAACGTGGAACTCGCCGACGGGAGCGTGGAACTCGCCGACGGGAGCGTGGGACTCGCGGCCGCGCGCGAGTTCCACGCTGGGGCGCGCGAGTCCCACGTCCGGGGCAGCGAGTTCCACGCTCGGGTGCGCGAGTTCTGCGTTCGGGGTGGCCCCCGCCACCTCGGGGCGGATCGTCCCAGCGCACCCCATATCCTGGGGTGGTGAACTGGACCGTGGACGTGCCCGTCGACACCCTTCCCGAGCTGCCGCCCCTGCCGCCGGAACTGCGTGCCCGGCTGGACGACGCCCTGTCCCGCCCGGCCGCCCAGCAGCCGGAGTGGCCCGACGCCGACGCGGTCGACCGGGTCCGCCACCTGCTCGAGGCCGTGCCGCCCATCACCGTGCCCGCCGAGATCGACCGGCTCCAGAGCCGCCTCGCGATGGTCGCCCGGGGGGAGGCCTTCCTGCTCCAGGGCGGCGACTGCGCGGAGACGTTCGAGTCCAACACCGAGCCGCACATCCGCGCCAACCTGCGCACGCTCCTGCAGATGGCCGTCGTCCTCACCTACGGCGCCAGCCTGCCCGTCGTCAAGGTCGGCCGCATCGCCGGGCAGTACGCCAAGCCGCGCTCCAGCAGCACCGACGCGCTCGGCCTGCCCGTCTACCGCGGCGACATCGTCAACTCCCTCGTCGCCAAGCCCGAGCTGCGCGTCCCCGACCCGGGCCGCATGATCCGCGCCTACGCCAACTCCGGCGCCGCGATGAACCTGGTCCGCGCCCTCACCGGCGCCGGCATGGCCGACCTCGCCCAGGTGCACGACTGGAACAAGGACTTCGTGCGCACCTCGCCCGCCGGCGAACGCTACGAGGCCCTGGCCGGCGAGATCGACCGCGGCCTGCGGTTCATGTCCGCGTGCGGGGTCAGCGACACCTCGCTGCACTCCACCGAGATCTTCGCCAGCCACGAGGCCCTGCTGCTCGACTACGAGCGCGCCATGCTGCGGATGGACAACGCCAACGCGGCCAACCCGAAGCTCTACAACCTCTCGTCGCACTTCCTGTGGATCGGCGAGCGCACCCGCCAGCTCGACGGCGCCCACATCGCCCTCGCCGAGCTGCTCGCCAACCCGATCGGCGTCAAGATCGGCCCGACCACCACGCCCGAGCAGGCCGTGGAGTACGTCGAGCGGCTCGACCCGCGCAACGAGCCCGGCCGCGTCACCCTCATCTCCCGCATGGGCAACGGCAAGGTCCGCGACGTCCTGCCGGCCATCGTGGAGAAGGTCGAGGCCACCGGGCACAAGGTGATCTGGCAGTGCGACCCGATGCACGGCAACACCCACGAGTCCTCCACCGGCTACAAGACCCGCCACTTCGACCGCATCATCGACGAGGTCCAGGGCTTCTTCGAGGTGCACCACAAGCTGGGCTCCTACCCGGGCGGCATCCACGTCGAGCTGACCGGCGAGGACGTCACCGAGTGCCTGGGTGGGGCGCAGGAGATCTCCGACTCGGATCTGGCCGGGCGGTACGAGACGGCCTGCGATCCGCGGCTGAACACGCAGCAGTCGCTGGAGCTGGCGTTTCTCGTGGCGGAGATGCTTCGGGGCTGACGCCCGCTCAGACCGCGAACCTGTCCTCGGCCGCCTCCCGCGGGCGTTGGAGCGGCGCGGGTAGCTCGAATTCCGCCACGGTGCGCCACGGGCCGTGTTCGTCGTCGCCGGCGACCAGGTGGACCCGGTCGATCCAGGCTCGCACCGGGAGTGCCGTGGCCAGCTCCGCCGCGGCGCGTCGGCGGGTGTGGGCGTCGCCCGTGCGGTGGTCCACCACCGTCAGGTGGGGGACCGTGTCGGGGTGCTCGCCGCCGTAGGGCGGGTGCGCCGGGAACCGCTCGCACACCGCCTGCGTCAGCGCCCGGAAGTGCTGGTCCGGCTCCGGCGCCAGCCACACCACCTCCGACCCGAACCACCCGACCTGCGAGAACTCGCACTCGAACGCCTCGATCCCGACCAGCGCCGCCTTCAGGTCGGCCACCGTCCGCGCGTCGATGTCCCGCGGCGCGACGAACGGGTACAGCACGGTCACGTGGGCGGGCACGCTCCGCCGGTGCCGGGTGACCAGGTGGTCCGTCTCGGGGACGGGCACGACGATGGCACTCTTCGTGGCACGGCGAAGCCACTGCGCGTCGGGGACCGGCATGGCTTCATCATGACTGAAGCCGCCCCGGATGTTTAGATCGACCGCTCGTACAGAGCAGCGGCCGACTTCAGCACCGCGTCCCGCAGCGAACCGGTGTCCGGCACCGCGTCGCCGTTCATCTGCAGTCCGATGTGGACGTGGTCGCCGTACGTGGCGGCCGCGATGCCCACCGCGTGCCGCGGCGCCAGCGGCACGAACGGGTAGATCTCGCACAACCGCGCGCCGTCCAGCGACAGGTCCAGCTTCGGCAGCGGCACGTTCGTGATCACCGTGTCGAACAGGACCCCCGCCGCCTTTCCGGCCACCTTCGCCGCCAGCCGGTGCAGCCCCGGGGGCAACCGGTCGGCCAGCACCGGCAGCGCACCCGCCCCGCGCTGCGGCCCCGCGGCCTTGTTCCGGTTCATCGACCAGCGGATCTCCCGCAACCGCCGCACCGGATCGTCCAGGTGCACCGGCAGATCGCACAGGTACCCGGACAGCTGGTTGGCGCCCCAGCCGCCCTCCCGCGCCCGCAGACTCACCGGGATCAGGCCCCGCAGGGTGCGCGCGTCCGGCCGCTGACCGCGGTTGATCATCCACTCGCGCAGCGCCCCGGCCAGCACCGCGAGGACCACGTCGTTGGGGGTGCCGCCGTGCGCGGCCCGGATGGCGCGGATGTCGGCGACCGGCAGCTGGACGAACCCGAGCCGCCTGCTGGCCGAATCCGGCGCGCTCAGCGGCGACGACGGGTACGGCCGGGCGGCCCGCAGGATCGCCGACGCGATCGCCGCGTTCTCCCCGGCCTGGCTGACCGCCTCCGTCACGCCGTCCCTCAGCGCCTCCAGCGGCGACCGCGGATCGGCGGGCCGGTCGGCCGCCTCGACGAGCATCCGCGTGATCGGCAGCTCGTCCAGCAGCCCGGCGGCCACCGCGAACGCGCCGGCGCCGTCGGTGAACGCGTGGTGCAGCTTGAGCAGCAGCGCGAACCGGTTTTCCGCCAGCCCGGTCACCACGTGCACGTCCCACAGCGGCCGGTCCATCGGCAGCGGCTGCTCGATCCACTCGGCCGCGTGCGCCGCGAGCGGGTCGTCGGCGTAGAACCCGGTGAGCCGGTGCACGTGGATGTGCCTGCGCGGGTCGAATGCCGGGTCCGGCGCCCAGGCCGCGCCGCCCGGCGGGAAGAGCGACGGGCGAACCCGCAGGCGCAGGCGCGGCATCCGCGCCGCCCGGCGCGCGAGCAGCTCGGCCACCGCGTGGGGATCGATCGGTCCGTCCGGTTGGAAGATCACCGCCGCCCCCATGTGCATGGGCGTCGATTCTCCTTCCAGGCAAAGGAAAGCCACGTCCAGCCCACTGAGCTGACGGCGAGCCATAGACGACCCCTCTACGGTCGGTGACACGGGATTGCCTGCTACTTGAGCAAACGGACGTGACGAAACGGTAGTCCATTTGTTTCCGCAGCGCTAACGGCTCCCGATTCTCACTCGAATGGGGTATCGGTCCTTTGTGGACGCGAAAACGCGCTCATCTCCTTGTTGATCAAGGAAATACTTGCAGTTTCACCTTCTTGCCGCGTTCCACCCACTCGCCGGGCTCGGGATCCTGCCCGACGACGATCGAGAAGTTCCGCGTGCGGCCCTGGACGTCGGCCTGCAGGCCGGCGTCGGACAGCAGCTGGATTGCGTCCTGCACGGGCCGCCCGAGCACGGACGGGACCTCGACCGCGGAGGACGTGAACACGCCGACACGTTTGCTGCCCTGGCCGTCGATCGTGGTGCCGGCTGCCGGAGTGGTGCGGGTGACGCTGCCGTTCGGCACGTCCTCGGCGAACTCGGTGCCGGCATCGTAGGGCTCGAACCCGGCCTCCTTCAACCGCTGGAACGCCTCGTTGCGGCTCAGCCCCACGACGCTGGGCACCGGGGTCGGCGGCGCGCCCTGCGACAGGCCGATCCGCACCGGCGAGCCGATGGTCAGCTGCGTACCCGGCCGCGGGTCGACCACGAGCACCTTCCCGGCCGGTACCGAGGTGCTGTAGCCGTCGATGGCCTCGTCCCGCCGCGGCGTCAGCCCGGCCGCCTTGACGGCCGCCTCCGCCTGGGCCAGCTCGGTGCCCGGGCTGATGTCGGGCACCGTCGGGCGGCCGGAGGACAGCACCAGGGTGACCGCGCTGTTCTTCGGCACCGACGACCCGGCCTGCGGATCGCTGCCGATGGCCTTGCCCGCGCCGACGGTGTCGCTGAACTGGCGCACCACGGTCACCGACAGGCCGGCGTCGTGCAGGGTCTTCTCGGCCGTGGCCTGGTCCATGCCGGACACCGGCGGGACGGCGATGGTGTCCGCGCCCTTCTCACCGACGCTGAACCACCACACCCCGGCGCCGACCAGCGCCACCACCAGCGCGGCGATGACGGCCCACAGCACGACCGGCCGCCGCTGGACCAGCGTCCGCTGGTCCTCCTCCTCCGGCGGCGGCACGGGCGCGGCCTGCGGCCGGATCATCGCCCGGGTACCGCGCGGGCCCGTGACCGGGTTCGTGGCCGCGACCGGGGAGAACGCGGGCACGGTCTTCTCGGGGTCCACCGGGGCGACCGGCACCGACTTGGGCGGCAGCACCGCCTTGGGGGGCAGCACCGCCTTGGGGGGCAGCACCGCCTTGGGGGGCAGCACCGCCTTGGGGGGCAGCACCGGGATCGGCGCGGGCGCGATCCCCAGCGCCGCCCGCACGCGGCGCAGCTCCTGCAGGAACGCGCCGGCGTCCGCGGGCCGCGCCTCCGGGTCGCGGCGCGTGGCACGCAGCACCAGGTCGTCCAGCACCGCGGGGATGCCCGGCTGGACCGTGCTGGGCGCCGGGACGTCGTCGTTCACGTGCCGGTAGGCGACCGAGATGGCGGTGTCGCCGGTGTAGGGCACCTGGCCGGTGAGCATCTCGTAGAGCACGATGCCGGCCGAGTAGACGTCGCCGCGTTCGCCCGCCACGCCGGTGGTGACCTGCTCGGGCGCCAGGTAGGCGACGGTGCCCAGGATGATGCTCGAACTGGTGGTGCCCGCGCTCGCGACGGCGCGCACGAGACCGAAGTCGGCGACCTTCACCACCCCGGTCGGGGGATGCCCGGTGGAGCCGATGAGCACGTTCTCCGGCTTCACGTCGCGGTGCACGAGCCCGGCCAGGTGCGCGGCCGACAGGGCGGAGAGCATCTGCTCGGCCACGCTCAGCGCCAGCGGCACGTCCAGCCTGCCCCGCTGGTCCAGCAGGTCCCGCAGCGTGCCGCCGTCGACCAGCTCCATCACCAGGAACACGTGCGAGCGGTCCCCGGCCACGTCGACGCCCTGGTCGTGCACGGTGACCACGTTCGGGTGGTGCAGCTTCGCGGCCAGCCGCGCCTCGCGCTCGAAACGGTCGACGAACGACCGGTCGTCGGCGAAGCGCGGGTCCATGATCTTGATGGCGACCGGACGGTCCAGCCTCGTGTCCGACCCCCGGTAGACGGCCGACATGCCGCCCCGCGCGAGGAGGCCGTCGACCCGGTAACGCCGCTCCAGGAGCGCCCCGGCCAGGCTGGTGTCCGTGCTCGTCACGCGCCCGATCGTACGGACTTGGCCGGAGTCGGTGGACCCGCCCCGGGCGGCGCGGTTGAGGTTTCGTTACGCCGTTCGCGCGACATTGCGGACAACCAGGCCGGATGTGGCACCCTGTCTTGCGTGAGTGCGATCCCAGTCGCTGATGACGTTCTCGACGCCGACGTGGCCGTGCTGCCGCTCGCGGAAGTGGCGGAGCTGATCGGCCTGTCGGTGAACAAGGTCCGGCAGCTGCTGCGAGACGGCCAGCTGCTCGCCGTGCGCCGCGACATCGCGCTGATGGTCCCGGCCGACTTCTTCGTCGACGGCCAGGCCGTGAAGGGACTGACCGGCCTGCTGACGGTGCTCGCCGACGCCGGGTTCAGCCGCACGGAGATGCTGCGCTGGCTCTACGAGGCGGACGACACGCTGCCCGGCAGCACCCCGATCAACGCCCTGCGCACCAACCACGGCACCGAGGTCAAGCGCCGCGCCCAGGCGATGGCGTTCTGACGGCAGGGGCGGTGCGGCGACCGCACCGCCCCGCCGGGTTCAGCCGTTCTGGGCGTCCCGCCAGGAGATCCACTTCTTCAGCCGGCCCAGGTCGTAGTCCGGGCCGCCCACACCCACGGTGAACAGGCTGACGCCCAGCTCCCGCAGCTTCGGGCCCAGCTCCTCCGGCTCGCCCTCCACGCCGGTGGAGATCTCGATCTCGCCCGCGTCGCGGCCCACGTCGGCGCAGTGCTGCTTGAGGATGCCGACCTTGCGCTCGACCACCTCGGGGTCGCCGAAGCCGTGCCAGATGTCGGCGTGCTGGGCGACCAGCTTCAGCGTCTTCTTCTCGCCGCCGCCGCCGATCAGCACCGGGATCTTGCGGGTGGGCGCCGGGTTGAGCTTGCTCAGCCTGGATTCGATGCGCGGCAGCGCCTCGGCCAGGTCGTCCAGCCGGCCGCCCGCGGTGCCGAAGTCGTAGCCGTACTCGGTGTAGTCCTTCTCGAACCAGCCGGAGCCGATGCCGAGGATCAGCCGCCCGTCGCTGATGTGGTCGACCGTGCGCGCCATGTCGGCGAGCAGCTCCGGGTTGCGGTAGCTGTTGCAGGTGACCAGCGCGCCGATCTCGACCCGCGAGGTCGACTCCGCCCAGGCGGCGAGCATGGTCCAGCACTCGAAGTGCAGGCCGTCGGGGTCGCCGTACAACGGGAAGAAGTGGTCCCAGTTGAAGATGATGTCCACGCCGAGGTCCTCGGCGGCGGACGCGGTGTCGCGGATGGTCCGGTAGTCGGCGTGCTGCGGCTGGAGCTGCAGCCCGATCCGGATCGGCCTGGTGGTGTCGGTCATGCCGCCAGCCTAGCCACATCCCGGGGCGCCCGCGCGGCCCGGCGGAAGGCTTGCCCCACACGGACTTCCACCTGGATCACACTCCAGGTGTCGGTCCACTGTGTACTGCGTCAGAACGTGCGCTGGGTGGCGAGCCGGGCCAGCTCGGCCAGCCGGGTCGCGGCGGGCTCGGCCAGCCGGGCGCGCTCCAGCGCGGCCAGCGCGGTGCCGGTGAGCGCGGTGATCCGCTCCTCCACCGCCTCCACCGCGCCGACCTCGGTCAGCGTGCGCCGCACCGTGTCCACCTCGTCCTCGGCGAGGTCGGCGCCGATCGCGTCGGCGATGAGCTTGTGCTGCTCCGGGTCCTCGGCCAGCTGCAGGCCGAGCGCGACCAGCAGCGTGCGCTTGCCCTCGCGCAGGTCGTCACCGGCGGGCTTGCCGGTGACCGACGGGTCGCCGAACACGCCGAGCAGATCGTCCCGCAGCTGGAACGCCACGCCCAGGTCGTCGCCGAACTCGCGGAGCGTCGTGATGCGCGCCTCGTTCGCGCCGGCCAGCGCGGCGCCCAGGTGCAGCGGGCGCTGCACGGTGTAGGCGGCGGTCTTGAGGCGGCACACCCGCAGCGCGGCCTCGGGCGAGGTGTCGCCGGTGGCCTGCGTGCGCACGTCCAGGTACTGGCCGGCGAGCACCTCGGTGCGCATCGCGCGCCAGGCCGGGCGGGCGGCGTCCAGCGTCGCGGCGGGCAGCGGGGCGCCGGTGAACATGTCGTCGGCCCAGGCCAGGGCCAGGTCGCCGATCAGGACGGCGGCGGCGAGGCCGAACGTCTCCGGCGTGCCGAGCCAGCCGTTCGCGCGGTGCTCGCGGGCGTAGGAGACGTGCACCGTGGGGCGGCCGCGGCGCGAGTCGGAGGAGTCGATGAGGTCGTCGTGGATCAGCGCGCACGCCTGCACCAGTTCGAGGCTGGCGACGGCCCGCAGCACGCCCTCGGTGTCCGGGCCGTCCGGGTCGCCGCCCGTGCCGCGCCAGGCCCACCACGCGAACGTCGGCCGCAGCCGCTTGCCGCCGCCGAGCACGAAATCGGTGAGCGTGTCGACGCCGGAGCCGAACGCGGGCTGCTCGGCCCGGACGGCCGCGCCCGCCTCGGTGAGGAACGCGGCCAGGTGGCGTTCCAGGTGCTGGGGCAGGTCGGCGTCGAAGTCCATGCGCCTATCGTCGACGACAACCGCGCGGCGCGCCGTCCGGGGTGGCCGGGATGTGATCGGCGCCCGTAGGCTCGTTTCCGTGCCCACCCTCGTGACGTTTCACGCCCATCCCGACGACGAGTGCATCGCCTGCGGCGGGGTCATGCGCAAGGCCTTCGAGGAGGGGCACCGGGTCGTGCTGGTCGTCGCGACCCGCGGGGAGCACGGCGAGGTCCCGCCCGGGTTCCTCGCCGACGGGGAGCCGCTGTGGCAGCGCCGGGTCGAGGAGACCCGGGCGGCGGCCGAGATCCTCGGCGCGAAGCGGCTGGAGTTCCTCGGCTACAGCGACTCCGGGATGATGGGCACCCCGGAGAACGACCTGCCCGGCTCGTTCTGGCGGGCCCCGGTGGAGGAGGCGGCGGCCAGGCTCGCGGCGATCCTGCGCGAGGAGCGGGCCGACGTGCTGACCGTCTACGACGACCACGGCACCTACGGCCACCCGGACCACATCCAGGTGCACCGCGTCGGGATGCGCGCGGCCGCGCTGGCCGGCACGCCGCGGGTGTACCAGAACACGATCAACAGCGACCACATGCGGGCCGGGCTGGAGGCGTTCGCCGCGCGGGCCGCCGAGACCGGGGTGCAGGTTCCCGCCGTCGACGGCCTGGGCGAGCTGGGCACACCGGCCGCGGAGATCACCGCCGCGGTCGACGTGACGCCGTGGCTGGAGGCCAAACGCGCGGCGATGCGCGCGCACGCCAGCCAGATCAGCGAGCAGTCACTGTTCCTGGCGATGCCCGATGACGCGTTCGCCCACGCCTTCGGCACCGAGTGGTTCATCCGCGCGGGCCAGGGGCCGGGCATCACCGAGACCGACCTGATGGCGGGGCTCTAGTGTCCTGAGTTATTAATTCGCGTGCAGTAGCGTGCGATGGAGTCAAGGATCTGGTCGGCGGTCTTGGTCCAGACGTAGGGCCGTGGTTCGTTGTTCCAGGTCTCGATCCATGCGCGGATGTC
>NZ_PQHY01000082.1:0-28435 GCF_003385175.1 Amycolatopsis ruanii | reverse complement strand
TCTCCACCAGGCGCAACGTCATCCGGGAGATGTCGCCGCCGCTGGTGGAGGGCGGCGACATCTCCCGGATGACGTTGCGCCTGGTGGAGAAGCTCAAGGAACAGGCCGAGCACGCCGCCTCGTCGCAGGGCGTCTCGCTGAACACGTTCATCTCGCAGGCCGTGCAGGGCGCGCTGCACGGTTCGCAGGCGTTCCACGCCGAGAAGCAGGCCGGCTCGCAGTCCGAGTCGCACCTGCACGGCTGGGTGAAGGGATAGTCATGACCGATCCGGAGCTCGTGCGCACGCAGACGTTCCCCCTGCCGGGGCCGCTGGAGCTGGACATCGCCGTCACGCTGGGCAGGGTCGAGGTGAAGCTGGACGCCGAGGAACCCGAGGCGACGGTGGAGATCCGGCACAACCCGGACGCGGAACAGCCGTGGACGCAAGGGATTTCCAGCCTGCTGAGCTGGGTGAGCGAGCGGTTCGGCGACCAGCTGGGCACCGACCTCAACGGCACCCCCGCGGACGCCGTGCAGCAGACGCGGCTGGAGCAGACCGGCAACCGGCTGACCGTGCACGCACCGAAGGCGTTGCCGCTGCGGAACATCCCGCTCGCGGTCACGGTGATCGCGCCGGCCGGCTCGGCGGTGGAGGTGCGGGCCGGCTCGGCGAACGTGACGGTGAGCGGATCCGCCGGGCGGGTGGACGTGTCCACCGGGGCGGGTGAGATCAGGCTGGACCGGTCCGAGGGCGCGGCGACGGTGCGCAGCGGCTCCGGCGCGATCCGGCTGGGGCCGACGCTGGCGGGGCTGCACCTGCGCACCGGCAGCGGCGACGTGGAGGTGGCGTCGCTGTCCGGGTCGGCGACGCTGGCCACCGGCACCGCCGACGTGTGGCTGGGCACCGTGTCCGGCTCGGTGCTGGCCCGCAGCGGCAGCGGTGACCTGTCGGTCGCCGAGGCGGCGAGCGGGAACCTGGAGCTGGTGACCGGCTCCGGCGACATCCGCATCGGCGTCCGCCCGGGGGTCGCCGCGGAGGTCGACCTCACCGCGAGCGCGGGCAAGGTGTCCAGCGAGCTGGACGTGGCGCTGAACCGGCCCGACGGCGAGATCCCGCTGAACGTGCGGGCACGCACCGGCTCCGGCACGGCGATGATCACCCGCGCGGCGCAGTAGACCACCGGAGAAGGCGGCCCGCGGGCCGCCGTGGGGGTGGAGGGGTGGTGTGGCATGGGGGCGTGTCACACCACCCCGTTTGCGTGTGGACTGAGCGGGTGACGGGTCCAGGGCGTGCAGCACCGATCACCTCGGCGAAGCCGGCGGATGGCCGGGGTGATCTCGTCATGCTGCTGCTCGATCCCCTCTCACGCCCGCCGCAACACCGGCGCCAGATCACCCCGCTCCCCCACCACGAAACCGTCCAGCCCCAGCCACGACGCCATCACCCGCAGCTCCTCCGCCAGCTCGGCCGCCACCCGCGGCACGTCGGCTCCCGGCTCGGCGAACGCGCCCGGCACCCGCAGCACCCCGGCCTCCCGATCGGCCTTCAGATCGACCCGCGCGACCAGCTCGCCGTCGAGCAGGAACGGGAAGACGTAGTAGCCGTACACCCGCTTGGGCTCGGGCACGTAGATCTCGATGCGGTACCGGAACCCGAACAGCCGCTCGGTGCGGGCCCGCTCCCAGATCAGCGGGTCGAACGGGCACAGCAGCGCCCGGCCCACCACCTTCCGCGGCATCCGCGCCCCGGCCAGCCGGTAGGTCGGCCCGCGCCAGCCGCGCACCTCGACCTGCTCCAGCACCCCCTCCCCGACCAGCTCGGCCACCGCCTGGCGGCTCGTCTCCGGGCCCAGCCGGTAGTAGTCCCGCAGGTCCGGCTCCGTCGCCACCCCCAGCGCCGTCGCCGCGCGGGAGATCAGCTCGCGCGCCCCCTGCTCGGGCGAGACCCGCCGCGCCAGGATCTCGGCCGGCACCACGCGCTCGGTCAGGTCGTACAGCCGCTCGAACCCGCGCCGCGTGCCGGTGGTCAGCTGGCCCAGCCCGAACAGCAGCTCGCAGATCTTCTTGACCTCGGACCGCTCCCACCACGACCCGGGCCGGCGCGTCGACTCGCCCTCCAGCTCGCGCTCGATACCGCCCGCCCCGATCGGGCCGAGCTCCTTCACCACCGCCAGCACGTCCTCCACCAGCGACGGCGACCGGTCGGCGAGGCGCTGGTAGTGGCGCCACCACCCGGGCCGCTTGGCCCCGGACCGCAGCAGCGGCCAGTCCTCGACCGGAATGAGGCTGGCCTCGTGCGCCCACGTCTCGACCAGCATCCGCGGCTTGCGGCTGCTGTGCGTCCAGGCGGCGTCGTCGATCAGCGCCGGGTCGTAGGCGCCCAGCCGCGCGAACAGGGGCGCGTAGTGCGCCCGCACCGCGACATTCACCGAGTCCAGCTGGATCAGCTGCAACCGCGACAGCACGCGCCTCAGGTGCCGCCGGGTCGGCTCGGTACCGGGCCGCGGGTCGGCGAAGCCCTGGGCCGCCAGCGCCGCCCGCCGGGCGGCCGCCACACTCATCGTCTCCATCGTGGTGCTCATGGTGCCAGCACCCACCGACAAAACCGGTAGGTTCCCGGCATGAGCACCGTGTCGGTCCGCGAAGCCGTCGAAGCCGACGCCGCGGAGATCGCCCGGATCCAGCGCGTCACCTGGCGGACGGCCTACCAGGGCGTCCTCAGCGAGCAGGCCCTCGCGGAGCTCGGCTCCCCCGGCATCGAGGCGCGCTGGGCGGAGGCGATCGGCCACCCCGGCTCGCGGATCCACCTCGCCGTCGAAGGCGGGTTCACGGTCGGGTTCTGCGTCGCCGGCCCCGCGCCGCGCGAGGACGTGGCCGACGCCGCGGGGAACGTGCCCGCCGACGCCGACCGCACCGGCTTGATCGGGACGCTGCTGGTGGAGCCGCGCTGGTCCCGGCGCGGCCACGGCGGCCGCCTGCTGGCCGCGGCCGCCGCCGGGCTGCGCGAGCTGGGCGCGGGCCGCGGCATCACCTGGGCCGCGGAGTCCGACGCCGCCACCCTCGGCTTCTACCGCCGCGCCGGCTGGCACCCCGACGGCACCGTCCGCACCCTCGACACCGGCGAGCGCCGCCTGCGCGAACTCCGCCTCACCGGAGCGCTGGACATCCAGCTCGTCGAGTAGGTCACCAGACCGTCGCCGGCCACGCGGCGACCGCGGCCGCCCGGCGCCACCCCGGTCAGCGGCGGCCGGACCAGCCCGAGCACGCCGAGGATCTCCACCGCGCCGATGCCCGCACCACCCAGATCGGGACGGTGCCGGCCCAGCCCGTCATCGGCGCCAGCTGCTCCGGCTCTGCGCGATCTTCGTCCCGCCCGCGAACACCCAGCGGCGCGGCCGCGATCCAGCAGGCGATCTTCACTGCGACGTGCGGATCCGGGACGCGCTTCACCGAGCTGCAGCAGCGCATCCCGGGCGTGTCCCAGCGGATGCTGTCGCCGACGCTGCGGAATCTCGGACGCTCAGGCCTCGTCGCCGGCGCGGGCCGGCGTGAACGCCGGCTTCGTCAGCTCCCGGCTCAGCTCGAAGTCCAGGTCCGTGGACGGCGCGGGCTTGCCCCGCCCGCGGAACCACAGCACCGACATCACGACCAGGAACACCACGGCCACGATCTGGTAGCTGCTGCCCGCGACCTGCTGCGCGAAGCTCCAGTTCTCCCACTCCAGCGGCACCCAGTAGTGCGGCGCGAGCCACATGATCACCACGGCGCCCCAGCCGGACACGATGAGCCACTTGTTGTTCCGCTGCACGCCCATCACGAGCACCAGCGCCGCGGTCGGCAGGGCCAGGATCCAGTGGTGCGACCAGGAGATCGGCGAGATCAGCAGCACACCGGCGGCGTTGACGCCCAGCGCCAGCGCGAGGTTGTCGTCCCGCAACGCGCGGGCGGTGCCCAGGAACGTCATCACGACGACCGCGAGCACCCCGAGCCCGCCGACCACCGACAGCGTGGTGCCGGTCAGGTGGAACTTCTCGAACGTCGCGGTGATCGACTCGTTCGCGTGGATCGGGCCGATGTTCATGCCGGTGGCGTGGAAGACGCGGTCAGTCCAGTACGTCCACGAGTCGCCGGGCATCAGCACGAACGCGATCGCCGTCATCACCAGGAAGCTGACGAACGCGGTGACCACCGCGCGGAAGTCCTTGCGCAGCAGGAAGATCAGGCAGAACCCGGCCGGGGTGAGCTTGACCGCCGCCGCGATGCCGATCAGCGCGCCCCGTGGCCAGCGCGGGTTCGGCCACAGGATGTCGACCGCGACGAGCATCATCAGCAGGACGTTGATCTGGCCCCAGAAGATCGTGTTCGCGACCGGGTGCGCGACCACCATCACGATCGCGGCCGCCACGACCATCCACGTCTTGTTCAGCAGCCCGCGCAGCTCCGGCGAGGAGTTGCGGTAGGCCAGGATGATCGGGAACAGCGCCAGGCAGGTCGCGCCGGTCAGCAGCGGGTAGCCGATCGGCGGCGGGATGATCGCCAGCGGGGTGAACAGCACCGCGGAGAACGGCGGGTAGGTGTAGGGCAGCGCGCCGCCGATGCTCGAGACCGGCAGTTCCGTGTAGATCGAGTGGCCCTTGAGGAACGTGTCCGCGCCCAGCCGGTAGATGTCGACGTCGGTGGGCCACTTCCGGATGCCCTGCGCGTAGTAGGCGAGCGCGGCGAACAGGCCCACGGCCAGCAGGAGTTCCAAGCCCAGGCGTACCCGCTCGGCGGTACTGCCGTACCTCATCGTGTCGATGACAGCTTTCACTCGTTCTCCCAGTCCCGGCCACGCGTGATCTCACGGAACAGACGCCGCAGCGCCTATCTTCGTTGTCGGCGTGATCGATGTTACGAGCGGGTCCCCCTTGTGCTAACCGCGGCGGCGGTCGATGAACACGATCCAGCGAAGGACGCTGTAGAGGAACACCGCCTCGCACGCGCCGGCGACGAGGCGCGCCAGGTGGTACTGCACGCCCAGCGCGGCCAGGCCGGCCCCGGCGCCGAGGATGAACGCGAAGTAGTTGACCGCCACCGCGACGGCGTAGCGCACGGCCTGGCGCCCGACCGGGGCGTGCGAGCGGAAGTTGAACACGCGGTTGAGCACGAAGCTCAGGGCGAAGGCGCACACGTAGGCGACCGTGATCGCGACCGGCAGCGGCAGCCCGGCCACGCCGTGACCCAGGGTGAGCAGCAGCAGGTCGACGCCGAAGGTGAACCCGTTGATCAGCGCGAAACCCACGAAACTGGGCGGGACCAGCGTGTTCAGCCCCAGCGGGAGGTAGCGGACGACCGTCGCGCAGAGCGAGGCGAACCTTTCCACGGGCGAGCGCGTCACCCGGATGTCCTGTGGCACGGCGCCACGGTGGCAGAACCGGGTGACGGGAAGGTGAGCAGCCGGTAGTCGGAAAGCGGCGGAAAGTGTCCCCGACCCCACGGAGATCACACTCCGGGCTGATATCTTCTTGTGACCCCGTCCGTGTGATCCTCCGCTCTCCGCGGAGGCCTCGCCCGCCCCGAAGCCCCGTCAGGAGGCGCGGATGTTCGCCTGGTTCTGGGTGACGCTCGGCGTTGCCTTCGGGTCGGCGATCGTGCCCGTGATCAGCGTCGAGGTGTTCGTGCTGGGGCTCGTGGCCAGCGAGCCGGGGCTGCACTGGCTGCTGATCGGCGCGGCCGTCTCGATCGGCCAGATCGCCGGCAAGCTGTTCTACTACCTGGCCGCGCGCGGGTCGATCAGGCTGCCGCGGTTCCTGCACGACCGCCTGCACCGGGTGCGCCCGCCCAGCCGCCGCCGCGACCGGTGGCACCGGCGGACCAAGTGGCTGCGCGGCAAGGTCGAGGCGCTGCGCGAGCGCTGCCACCGGCACCCGCACTGGATGACGGGCACCTACGGGGTCAGTTCGCTGATCGGCCTGCCGCCCTTCATGGCGACGACGGTGCTGGCCGGTCTGGCCGACATGCGGATGTCGACGTTCCTCACGGCCGGCCTGGCCGGGCGGTTCATCCGGTACAGCGCGCTGGCCGCGTGCCCGGCCGTGTTCGCCGGCTGGTTCCACCACTGAGCAGGGCAGGCACCATGAGATACCGGTTGTTCGGGCGCACCGGCCTGCGGGTCGCGGAGATGTTCCTCGGCGCGATGGCGCTGCAGGAGCCGGACGAGGCGCGGCGCGTGATCAAGGCCTACGCCGCGGCCGGGGGCAACGTGATCGACACGGCGTCGGCGTACGCGGAGAGCGAGAGCGTCCTCGGCGAGGTGCTCACCGACCGGGACCGCTTCGTGCTGGCGACCAAGTACACGCTCCCGCGCGACCCGCACGACCCGAACTCCGGGGGCAGCCACCGCAAGAACCTGATCGCTTCGCTGGAGCGCAGCCTGCGGCGCCTGCGCACGGACTACGTCGACATCCTGTGGGTGCACACGTGGGACCCGCACACGCCGGTGGCCGAGACGCTGCGCGCGCTCGACGACCTGGTCCGGGCCGGGAAGGTCCGCTACCTCGGGGTGTCCGACACGCCGGCGTGGGTCGTCAGCCGGGCGGACGTGCTGGCGGAGTGGCGCGGGTGGACGCCGTTCGCGGGCGTGCAGGTGCCCTACAGCCTGCTGAACCGCGACATCGAACGGGATGTGCTGCCGATGGCCGAGCAGCTGGGGCTGAGCGTTGCCGCGTGGGGCGTGCTGGAGCACGGCGCGCTGACGGGTTCGGGCCGGGTCGCTTCGCCGTCGGCGAGCCAGCAGCGGGTGGCCGCGGCGGTGCGCGCGGTGGCGGACGAGCTGGGGGTGACGCCGGCCCAGGTGGCGATCGCGTGGTCGCGGGCGCGGTCGGCCGTGGTGCACCCGCTGATCGGGTTCCGGACGGCGGACCGGGTCGCGGAGAGCGTGGCCGCGCTGGACGTGACGCTGCCACCGGAGGCGGTCGCGCGGCTGGAGGCCGCGGCCCCGTTCGAGCCGGGACCGTTCGCGGAGTTCGTCAGCCGGTCGGCGGACGCCCTCGGCGAGGTGACAGGCCGTCAGCGGCGGGAGTGACCCAGTTCGGCGATGGCGGCCACGGTCCAGTGCGCCGGCTTCGGCGCCTCGTCCGGTGGCAGGCCCAGGATCCACGCCAGCACCGAGGAGGCCTCGGCGCGGCTGCGAAGTTCGACGGGCACCTGATAGCGCTCGGCTTCAGCCGCCCCGACGCCGCCGCGCTCGTCGAGGAGGCCCGGACCGGCTTCGGGATGGGACCGGCAGACGCGGACCCCGGGGCGCTGCTCGTGCGGCAGGAGCCGGGTCCTGCCGGGCACCGGTGAGGCACTCGCTCACGCTGATGAACGGCTCCGGCAGCCACGCCGAGGGCCACCCCTCCCGCGCGGCGCGCGGAACGGACAGATAACCCGCGACCAGGAGTTCCTCATCCACCCGAGCAGTGTCGCAGCCCGGGGTGGCCGGCACGATGCACACCGTGGACGTCGTCGCCCAGTGGGTGCGGACCTGGTGGACCGCGGAATTCCGCGAGGGCGGCACGGTGCTCCGGACGACGCACCACCTGGACGAGGCCGACACCTGCGATCGTCGACCACGGCACGGTGGCCGTCGCCGGGGTCGGCTGCCGCCCGGTGGTCGTGGCGGCTGCTCTTCCGCATCCATCGGGCAATCCGCGTGCTCATCGGGCGGACTCGCGCGCCTCCAGGTCCAGTGCCTTGCGCATGGTGGCGCGGGCGCGGCGCCGGTCGCCCGCGATGTCGTACGCGTGCGCCAGCCGGTACCAGTACCGCCAGTCCTCGGGGTGCTGCTCCAGCTCCGCCCGGCGCTCCTCGAACCACGCGTCCGCCGCGGCGCGGTCCACCCGGCCCGACGGGCGGCGCGGCAGGTCCGCCACGTCCGGCAGCCCGCCCTCGGACTCCAGCCGCCGCGCCAGGCGCTGGATCCGCGTCCCGGACCGCCAGGTCGCGATCACCATCCACAGCCCGAGCAGCGGCAGCACCAGCACACCCACACCGAGCGCGATCCCCACCCCGGTGCCGGTCGCGATCAACTCCACGCCCCGCGCCCCGAGCAGCACCAGGTAGACCACCAGCGCGGCGGTCAGCACCAGGGCGACGTTGCGGATCCTCACAGGTCGAGCACGTTCTCGAGGCCGACGGTCAGGCCCGGACGGCCCAGCACCTCCCGCACCCCGAGCAGCACGCCCGGCATGAACGAGGTCCGGTCCATCGAGTCGTGCCGGATGGTGAGCGTCTCACCCTCCTGGCCGAACAGGATCTCCTCGTGCGCGACCAGCCCGGGCAGCCGCACCGAGTGCACGTGCACGTCCTCCACCCGCGCGCCGCGGGCGCCGTCCAGCTCGCTCGTCGTCGCGTCCGCGCCCGGCTTCAGCCCGGCCTCGCGGCGGGCCTGCGAGATCAGCCGCGCGGTGTGCGCCGCCGTGCCGGACGGGGCGTCGGCCTTGCGGTTGTGGTGCAGCTCGATGACCTCGACCGATTCGTAGAACCGGGCCGCCTGCTGCGCGAACCGCATCGCGAGCACCGCGCCGAGCGCGAAGTTCGGCGCGATCAGCACCCCGACCTCCGGCTTGCCCGCCAGCCACGACCGGACCGACTCCAGCCGCTCCTCGGTGAACCCGGTGGTGCCCACCACGGCGTGCAGCCCGTGGGCGACGGCGAACTCCAGGTTGCCCATCACCGCGTCCGGGTGGGTGAAGTCGACGACCACCTCCGCGCCGGCCTCGGTCAGCGCGCTCAGGTCGTCGCCCGCGTCCACGGTCGCCACGACCGTCATGTCGGGTGCGCCGCCGACGGCCTTGACCACCTGCGCCCCCATCCGTCCCTGGGCGCCCAGCACGCCGACCCGGATCGGGTTGTCCTCGCCGCGGGGGTTCATTTCGCGATCACCTCGTGCAGATCTTCCGGTAGGTCCTGCTCGGCAGCGTACGGCCCGACCACCGAGGCGGCGGTGACCCCTCCCGGCGTCCCGAACAGGGTGCGGGCCAGCTCACACACCTCCTCGGTGGTCACCGCGGCGATGCGCGCCACCGACTCGTCGACCGTGAGGTGCACGCCGTAGTTGAGCTCCTGCTTGCCGATGCGCGACATCCGCGACGCGGTGTCCTCCAGGCCCAGCACGATCCCGCCGCGCAGCTGGCCCTTGGCGCGCGCCACCTCGGCGTCGGTGAACCCGTCCTTGCCGACCTGCCCGAGCACGTCCCGCAGCACCGCCGACACCTCGCCCAGCCGCTCCGGCTGGCACCCGGCGTAGACGGAGAAATGGCCGGTGTCGGCGTAGGTCGCCACCGACGAGTACACCTGGTAGGCCAGGCCGCGCTGCTCGCGCACCTCCTGGAACAGCCGTGAGCTCATCCCGCCGCCGAGCGCGGCGTTGAGCACCGACAGCGCGTACCGGCGCTCGTCGTGCCGCGACAGGGCCTTCATGCCGAGCATGACGTGCGCCTGCTCGGTGTCGTCGCTGTGCAGCACCAGCCGCCGGTCCGCGGCCACCCGCGCCCGGCCCGTCCGCGGCGGCACCGGTGTGTCCGAACCGGACAGACGGCCGCGCAACGCCTTGCGCGCCAGGCGGAGCACCTGCGCGTGCTCGACGTTGCCCGCCACCGCGAGCACCATCTTCGGCAGCGTGTAGCGGCGCCGGTAGAACCCGCGCAGCCCGCTCGCCGACATCCCGGTGATCGACTCCGTCGTGCCCAGCACCGGTCGCCCCAGCGGGTGCGAGCCCAGCACGGTGGTGACGAACGTGTCGTGCAGCAGGTCCTCGGGATCGTCGTCGCGCATGGCGATCTCCTCGAGCACCACGCTGCGTTCGGTGTCCACATCGGACTCCGCGCAGAGCGCCTCGAACACCACGTCGGTGACCAGGTCCATCGCCAGCGGCAGGTCCTCGTCGAGCACCTGCGCGTAGTAGCAGGTGTGCTCCTTGGCGGTGAACGCGTTCAGCTCACCGCCGACCGCGTCGATCTCCTCGGCGATCTGCTTCGCCGACCGGTTGGTGGTGCCCTTGAACAGCAGGTGCTCCAGGTAGTGCGCCGCGCCGGCGACCTTCGGCGGCTCGTCCCGCGAGCCGACCCCGACCCACAGTCCCACCGTCGCCGACCGCACCCCCGGCACGTGCTCGGTGACCACCCGCAGCCCGCCCGGCAGCACCGTGCGTTTGACGACCTGGCCGTTCGCCCCGGTCTCGAGCGTGCGGGTGGTGCCCGCGGCCTGCTCGTGCCCAGCAATCTGTCGCGCCATGGAATCCCAACATCCGTGGCGGGAACACGGAAAACGGCCCGCCCCGCCCGGGGACGGGCCGTTTCCCGGCTACCGCTCCAGTCCTACTTGGCGTCGGCCTCGGCGCCCTCGGCGGGAGCGTCCTCGGCCTTCTTCTCGCCCTCTTCCTCGTCCTTGACGAGAACCAGGCTGATCTTGCCGCGGTTGTCGATGTCGGCGATCTCGACGCGGAGCTTGTCGCCCACGTTGACCACGTCCTCGACCTTGGCGATGCGCTTGCCGTTGCCCAGCTTCGAGATGTGGATCAGGCCGTCCTTGCCCGGCAGCAGCGAGACGAACGCGCCGAACGCGGCCGTCTTCACCACGGTGCCCAGGAAGCGCTCGCCCACCTTCGGCAGCTGCGGGTTCGCGATGGCGTTGATCTTGCTGATCGCGGCCTCCGCGGACGGGCCGTCGGCCGCACCCACGTAGATCGTGCCGTCGTCCTCGATCGAGATGTCGGCGCCGGTCTCCTCGGTGATCGAGTTGATCATCTTGCCCTTCGGCCCGATGACCTCGCCGATCTTGTCGACCGGGATCTTCACGCTCGTGACGCGCGGGGCGTACGGGCTCATCTCGTCCGGGGTGTCGATGGCCTCGGCCAGCACCTCGAGGATGGTCAGCCGGGCGTCCTTGGCCTGGTTCAGCGCGCCAGCCAGGACGTCGGAGGGGATGCCGTCGAGCTTGGTGTCCAGCTGCAGCGCGGTGATGAAGTCCCGGGTGCCGGCGACCTTGAAGTCCATGTCACCGAAGGCGTCCTCGGCGCCGAGGATGTCGGTCAGCGCGACGTACCGCGTCTCGCCGTCGACCTCGTCGGACACCAGGCCCATCGCGATGCCCGCGACCGGCGCCTTGAGCGGCACGCCGGCGTTGAGCAGCGACATCGTGGACGCGCAGACCGAGCCCATCGAGGTGGACCCGTTGGAGCCCAGCGCCTCCGACACCTGCCGGATGGCGTAGGGGAACTCGTCCCGCTTCGGCAGCACCGGCACCAGCGCGCGCTCGGCCAGCATGCCGTGGCCGATCTCGCGCCGCTTGGGCGAGCCCACGCGGCCGGTCTCGCCGGTGGAGAACGGCGGGAAGTTGTAGTGGTGCAGGTACCGCTTCGTCGTCTCCGGCGACAGCGAGTCGATCTGCTGCTCCATGCGCAGCATGTTCAGCGTGGTGACACCCAGGATCTGGGTCTCGCCGCGCTCGAACAGCGCCGAACCGTGCGCCCGCGGGATGATCGCGACCTCGGCCGCCAGCTGGCGGATGTCGGTCAGGCCGCGACCGTCGATGCGGACCTCGTCGCGCAGGATGCGCTGACGGATCAGCTTCTTGGTCAGCGAGCGGAACGCGGCGCCGATCTCCTTGTCACGGCCCTCGAACGCCTCGCCCTCGCCGAGGCCGACCTTGGCCAGCACCGCGGCCTTGACCTCGTCGGTGGCGTTCTCGCGCTCCTGCTTGCCGGCGATGGTCAGCGCCTTGGCCAGGTCCTCCGTCGCGATCGCGGCGACCGCGTCGTAGGCGTCGGGCTGGTAGGCGGGGAACACCGGGAAGTCACCGGTCGGCTTGGCGGCCGCGTCGGCGAGCTTCTGCTGCGCCTCGCACAGCACCCGGATGAACGGCTTGGCGGCGGCCAGGCCCTCGGCCACGGCCTGCTCGGTCGGCGCCGGGGCGCCCCCCGCGATCAGGTCGAGCGTGTTCTCGGTGCCCTCGGCCTCGACCATCATGATCGCGACGTCGTCACCCACGACACGGCCGGCGACGACCATGTTGAAGGTCGCCTGCTCCAGCTGCGTCCAGGTCGGGAACGCCACCCACTGGCCCTCGATCAGGGCGACGCGCACGCCGCCGATCGGGCCGGAGAACGGCAGGCCGCCGATCTGGGTCGAGGCCGACGCGGCGTTGATCGCCAGCACGTCGTAGGGGTCCTCGGGGTGCAGGCTCTGCACCGTGACGACGATCTGGATCTCGTTGCGCAGGCCGTCGGCGAACGACGGGCGCAGCGGCCGGTCGATCAGGCGGCAGGTCAGGATCGCGTCGGTGGAGGGACGGCCCTCGCGGCGGAAGAACGCGCCCGGGATCCGGCCCGCGGCGTACATCCGCTCCTCGACGTCCACCGTCAGCGGGAAGAAGTCGAAGTGCTCCTTCGGCTGCTTGGAGGCGGTGGTCGCCGACAGCAGCATGGTCTCTTCGTCCAGGTAGGCCACGACGGCGCCGGCGGCCTGCCGGGCGAGCCTGCCCGTCTCGAAGCGGATCGTGCGAGTTCCGAACCTGCCGTTGTCGATGACGGCCTCGGCCTCGTGCACGACGGGTCCGCTTGCTTCGGTCATGTGTAATTGACTCCTCGTTCGTTCGGGCAGCAGTGCGCCCCGCCCGTGCGGGGCGTCGTCCGAGGAACGAGCCGGTCTTCGATCGAAGCCAACGGGACTCTCCCGTAAGCCACTACCGAGGACCGGCGTCCTTGCCCTCGAGCGCCTGCCCTTCCTCTTTCTTTCCTCGTTATGGACCGAGGGGGAGCGACCGTGGTCACTCCCCCTGTCGATCACGTCATCGGCGCAAGCCGAGTCGCTGGATCAGCGACCGGTAGCGTTCGATGTCCACCTTCATCACGTAGTTGAGCAGCCGGCGACGACGGCCGACCAGCAGCAACAGGCCGCGACGGGAGTGGTGGTCGTGCTTGTGCACCTTGAGATGCTCGGTGAGACCGATGATCCGCTTGGTGAGCAGCGCGACCTGGGCCTCCGGGGACCCGGTGTCGGACTCGTGCAGACCGTACTCGGTCAGAATCGACTTCTTCTCGTCGGTGGACAGCGCCACTGAGTTCTCTCCTCTGTGTTGTTCTGTGCCGTGAGGCCCGCTGAACGCGGGTAGTCGGTCGCGGCCGCCACGGACTGCAGCCGGACCCGGTGGTTCAGCGTATCAGGGTGTGCCCTACCTGGCCTGCTGGGACAGCGGGAACCGCTCGACCACCGCATACCGGACACCCCCGGCGGTCCGCTGCGACCGCATGAGCACCGCCTCCGCGGCCGTCCACATCCGGCTGCGGTAGCCGGACAGCCGCCGCGCCAGCTCCGGCGGCACCCGCTCGCGCGTGCGCGCCAGCGTCAGGTGCGGCAGGTAGGGGCGGCCCTCGTCACCGGCTCCGGCGGCGAGGCCGAGTTCGGTGATCCCCTCGCCGTACACCCCGAGGTAGAGGACCCGGGTGAACGTGCCCGCACCTTCCAACCAGATCCGCGGCGCCGGCATTCCCGCCAGCCGCGGGCGCAGCCACCCGGCCCGCTCCGCGGGGTCCTCCTCGCCGTAGAAACCCAGGGTGACGTGCCAGTTGTCCGGCGAGCTCCAGCGCACCCCGTCCAGCTCCGGCAGGCCACCGATCTCGGCGGTCAGGGTCGCCACCACGTCGGCGGGCGGCAGGACCGCCGAGAACAGCACCACGGCTCAGCCCTGCTGCCCGGCGCGGCGGAGCAGGTCGGCCAGCGCCGGGAACTCGTCGTCGAGCCGCTTGGCCGCCTCGATCAGGTCCTCGTCCTCGGCGATGTCCCGCAGCGCGGACAGCACCGCCCGCTCCTCGGACAGCGCGTTGACCGGGAAGGTGTCGCGGCCGACCGTGGGCCGCGCGTCGCGCACGTCCTCCAGCGCGGCCATCAGGGCTTCCTTGTGGCCGGCGGCGACCTCGGGGATGAGACACTTGCGTTCGAGCATGATCATCCGCGCGAGCACCACCGGGTTGCCGATCTTGGCGCGGCGGCCGCTCATCACCTGGCTCAGCATCGGAGCGCTGATGCCCAGCACCTCGGCCAGGTAGGCCTGCGAGACGTCGAAGGCGACCACGAGACGGCGCACCCGGTCCCCCAGCGGCTCGCCGTACCACTCCCGCTGGAGGGCGATGTTCCGCTGGACGATCTTGTGGTCATCCACGTGCTGTGCTCCCTGCTCTCCCCAAACAGCCCTGGCCCGCGCCGAGCCCATCTTGCCAGGTGGGATCGGGCGCGCGGGGCGGAATCACCCGACGATTCGCATTCGCACTCGTCGCGGTCAGCCGTCCAGGCCGAGGATCGCCCGGGTGCGGCGCACGTCGTCGCCGATCTGCTCGACGAGGTCGTCGACGCTGGCGAACTTCACCATGTCGCGCAGGCGGCCGACGAAGTCCAGCGCCACGTGCTGGCCGTAGAAGTCCTCGTCCACGTCCAGGACGAACGCCTCCACCGTGCGCTCACGGCCGGAGAACGTCGGGTTGGTGCCGACCGACACGGCCGCGGGCAGCAGCCGGCCGGGCTGGTTGTCGCGGACGAACCAGCAGGCGTAGACGCCGTCGGCGGGCACCGCGGCGTACCGCGGCGTGGACAGGTTGGCCGTCGGGTAGCCCAGGTCGTGGCCCCGGCCGTCGCCGCGCACCACGATGCCCTCCAGCCGGTGCGGCCGGCCGAGCGCGTCGGCGGCGGCGACCACGTCACCGGCGTCGATGCACGACCGGACGTAGGTCGAGGAGAAGGTGATCTCCGCGTACTCGCCGTCGGGCATGCTGCCGCCCTGCAGCTCGGCGCCGTAGGTGGCGAACCCGAACCGGCGGCCCAGCTCCTTGAGCAGGGCCACGTCACCGGCGGCCTTGTGCCCGAACGTGAAGTTCTCCCCCACCACGACGGCGGCCGCGTGCAGCCGGTCGACCAGCACCTCGTGCACGAACTCGTGCGCGGTCAGCCGGGACAGCTCCGCGGTGAACGGCAGCACGCACAGCACGTCGATGCCGAGCTGCTCGACCAGCTCCGCCTTGCGGCGCAGCGTGGTCAGCTGGGCGGGATGGCTCCCGGGCCGGATGACCTCGGACGGGTGCGGGTCGAACGTCAGCATCACGCTGGGCAGGTTGCGGGTCTTGGCCACCTCGACCGTCCGGGCGATCAGCGCCTGGTGCCCGCGGTGCACCCCGTCGAACACGCCGATCGTGACCACACACCGTCCCCAGCCCCCGGGGAGATCAGCAAGCCCTCGCCACCTCTGCACGCCTGAAGGGTACTGCCGCGCGAAGCGCGACCGTTGAGGGTGGTGGTGGGGAAGCGGCTGGCCTCTAAGCCGGAGCCAGGACGACCACCGAGCGGGCCACGCCGCCGGCATCGACGGCGAGAGCGAGCGCGTGGCCGTCCGGGTCGAACACCCCGTAGGTGCCCTCGATCCCGGAGGCGCGCACCTGCTGTCCATATCGGACGGCCCGGGCGGTCGCCGCGTCGACCTCGTAGCGGGGGAACGCCGCGGCCACGGCTTGGTCCAGGTCGAACGACAGCTCCGGCTTCTCCTCCAGCTGCTCCAATGTGCGCGCGGCGGCGATGCCGAACGGGCCGACCGTGGTGCGGCGCAGCGCGGCGAGGTGACCGCCCACCCCGAGCGCCTCCCCGAGGTCGCGGGCCAGCGCCCGCACGTAGGTGCCCGACGAGCACTCGACGACCGCGTCCAGCTCGATGCGATCGGCCACGCGGCGGGTGGCGAGCAGGTCGAAGCGGTAGACGGTGACCGGCCGCGGCTTCAGCGCGACCTCCTCACCGGCCCGCACGCGCGCGTACGCCCGCTTGCCGGCGATCTTCACGGCGCTCACCGCGCTCGGGACCTGCTGGATCTCCCCGGTCAGCGCGGCGATCCCGGACGCGATCGCCGCGTCGGTGACGGCGGCCTGCGCGTCCGGATCGGCCGTGGAGAGGTGCTCGCCCTCGGCGTCGTCGGTGGTGGTCGACACGCCGAGGGCCAGCGTGGCGAGGTAGGTCTTGCGGTCCAGCGCGAGGTGGCCCAGCAGCTTGGTCGCCCGTTCGATGCCCAGCACCAGCACGCCGGTCGCCATCGGGTCGAGCGTGCCGGCGTGCCCGACCTTGCGGGTGCCCATGATCCGGCGCACCCGCGCCACCACGTCGTGGGACGTCATGCCCGGCGATTTGTCCACCACGAGCAGGCCGGGCGGGGGCGCGGGGCGTCGAGTCTTCGGCTGGGACACGGCTGGACACCTTACGGGGCGCCGTTATGCGGGTTGCGGGACCTTCCTCGCCGGGGCGTCCCACACGTGGCGGCGCACCTGCACCGGCACGTGCTCGCCCCGCTCCTGCGCGGCGAACAGCTCGGCGCGGGCACGCAGCCACCACACCAGCATGCGGAACGTGCCCAGCGCCAGCAGCGCGACGACGGCCAGCAGCGCGACCCGGAACTGGCCGCCGGTCAGCTGCAACAGCACGCCGACCACCAGCGCGGTGACCGTCGTGGCGACGAACCCGCCGACGTTGACCACGCCGACCGCGGTGCCCACGCGGGACAGCGGGTTGTAGTCGCGGGCCAGCGCGAACCCGATCATCGAGGCCGGGCCGCCCAGCGACAGGAAGGCGAACGCGGGCACCAGCACGCCGACCGGGATCTGGCCGGGCCAGCTCAGCAGCACGGCCCACACCACCGCGGCGCCGGCGAGGTAGCCGAGCACCAGCGGCATCCGCGCGCCGGGGCGGGCGGAAATGATGCTGCCGACCAGCGGGCCGCCGATCATCGAGCCGAACACGAACACGGTCAGCAGGGCGCTGGCGGTCGCGGCCGGGCGGCCCTGGCCCTGCACCAGGAACGGCACGCCCCACAGCAGGGTCAGCACGTTCGGGGCGAACATCGTGGAGAAGTGCACCCAGAATCCGAGGCGGGTGCCCGGGACGCGCCAGGCCGTGCGGACCTGGCGGGCCAGCTCGCGGGCGTGGACCGGGCCGGCCTTGGGGGTGGCGCCGGCCGCGGTGTCGCGGACGCGGCCGGCGACGACGGCGGAGTAGATCGCGGTGACCAGGCCGGCGGCGAGGAACGTCGGGGTCCAGCCGGGTCCGGCGAGCAGCAGGGTGAGCGGGACGGTCGCGGCGAGGTTGCCGAGGAAGCCGATCGCGGTGGTGAAGCTGGTGACGACGGCGTACTGGCGGCCCGGGAAGTGCGCGGCGATCAGGCGCAGCACGCTGACGAACGTGAGCGCGTCACCGAAGCCGAGCACCCCGGACGCGAGCAGGCCCAGCGCGTAGGTGTCCGCGACGGCGACGAGGATCTGGCCCAGGCCGAGGAAGAGCAGCGCGGCGGTGAGCACCTTGCGCGGCCCGAAGCGGTCGACGAGGACGCCGGTGGGGATCTGCATGGCGGCGTAGACGCCGACCTGCAGGACGGTGAACGTGGAGAGCGCGGCGGCGCCGACCCCGAACCGGTCGGCGGCTTCCAGCCCGGCGACCCCGAACGAGGTGCGGTGGAAGACGGAGAGGAGGTAGACGATGGCGGCGGTGAACCAGATGAGCCACGACCGGCGGCTGGCCCTGCCGGTCACGGGTGCCTGCTGCGGCGGCACGAAGGATTCCTCCCGGAATGGATAGGCGACGATTCGGCACGGGGACGCCCGCATCGCCGTCCCGATAGTTGTATCGCCTATGCAAGGCTGAAACTTACCTGTTACCGAAGTGTTTTCAGCCACATGGCCGAGCGGGGTCCACCCGTTCGGCAGACGGGGCTCCTATCTGGCGGCAGCGGTTTCGAGCCGGGCATCGAATCCGCCCGATCGCATGGCACCCACGCCGCGCGGAGGGCGTCAGCGGACGGCGCCGACGACCGTCCACCGGTCGGAGCGCCAGCGGGCCACCACCGCGGCCAGGCGCAGCACCATGAACAGCGACAGCCCGGTCCAGATGCCGGTCAGCCCCCAGCCGAAGCCGAGCGAGGCCCAGATCAGCGGCAGGAACCCGAGCGCCGCGCTGACGAGCGTCGCGGTGCGCAGGAACGCCGCGTCGCCCGCGCCGAGGAGCACTCCGTCCAGCGCGAACACCACCCCGGCGATCGGCTGCAGCGCCACGAAGAACCACCACGCGTGCGGCACCTCGCCCAGCACGCCGGCGTCGGAGGTGAACGCGTGCGGCAGGACCTGCGACACCGCGGCGAACACCACGCCGAGCACGCAGCCCATGATCAGCCCGTAGCGCGTGATCTGCCCGGCCACCCCGCGCGCCTGCCGCGCCGAGCCCGCCCCCAGCGCCGCCCCGACGAGCGACTGCGCCGCGATCGCGACCGAGTCCAGGACCAGGGACAGGAACGTCCACAGCTGCAGCACGATCTGGTGCGCGCCCACGGCCGCGGTCGAGGTGCGGGCGGCGACCGCGGCGGCGGAGACGAAGCACGCCTGGAAGGCGAGGCTGCGCAGCACGAGGTCCCGCCCGAGGCCGAGCTGCGCGCGCATCACCTTCGGATGCGGCCGGAGCGGCACCTTCTCGGCGGCGAGGGCCCGCAGGAACAGCCCGGCGCTGATCACCTGGGCGACGACGTTGGCGACGGCCGAGCCTTCCAGTCCCCAGTCCGCGACGTAGACGAGCAGCGGGCAGAGGACCGCGGAGATCCCGTTGCCGGCCAGGACGTACCGCAGCGGGCGGGCCGCGTCCTGGACTCCGCGCATCCAGCCGTTGCCGGCCATGGTGATCAGGATCAGGGGCGCCCCGAACAACGCGATGCGCAGCCAGGACACCGCCGCCGCGGCGACCTCGTCACTGCCGGACAGCACACGCGCGACCGGCCCGGCGAGCAGCTGCCCCGCGGCGAGCACGACGAGCCCGACGATGATCGCGAGCCAGGTGGCCTGGACGCCCTCGCTGACCGCCTCCGCCCGGCGGCCGGCGCCGTGCAGGCGGGCGGTGCGGGAGGTGGTGCCGTAGGACAGGAACGTCAGCTGGGTGGAAACCTGGGCGAGCACGACGCCGCCGACGGCGAGCCCGGCGAGCGGAAGCGCCCCCAGATGCCCGACGACGGCCGTGTCGACGAGAACGTACAACGGCTCGGCGGCGAGCACCCCGAGCGCCGGGACGGCCAGCCCCAGGACACGCCGGGCCGGCACCTTCTCGCCGGCGGACTCCACGGTTTCGGACACGCTCGCAGGTTAACCGGGGGGTCCGACAAGATCAGCTCCCCGGCGGCGGCGAGCGCTCCGGCGCGGGCTCCAGCGTGGCGTGCGCCGGCAGAATTCCCTCGGGGTCTGCGCCGGACAGCCCCGACAGCCCCCGGCGCGGCGCCCGCCAGGCACCACACGCGGCACCCCGCCGGGACCACGCCAGGCCACCAACCCAGTCCCAGCGCAACGCGCATCTCACAGCCACCACGGCTGCGAGGCCCCGGCAACCGGTCAGCTCAGCAGCGGTGCCTCCGCCAGCGCGCGCCGCACCAGTGCCAGTCCCTCCTCCGCCGTGCCGTGGATCGTGCAGCCGGCCGCCAGCCGGTGCCCGCCGCCGCCCAGGCTGCGCGCCGCCTGGGACACGTCGATCTTCCCGATCGCCCGGAACGACACCGACCACTCCCCCGGCGCCTGCTCCTTCAGCACCACCGCGACCTCGGCCTCGCGCGTCGAGCGGATCACGTCCACCACGCCCTCGACCTCCTCCAGCCGCACCGTAGCGGCCACGTCCGCGGTCACCACCGCGTGCACGAGCCCGAAGCCCTGCGCCGCCTCCGGTTCCAGCCGCGCGGTCGCCAGCACGGCGGACAGCATCGGCAGCCACGCGAACGGGTGGTCGTCGATGATTTCGCGCGCGAGCCGGTCGGGGTCGACCCCGGCCTCCAGCAACCGGGCCGCCGCGTGGTGGGTCGACGGCCGGGCCCGCCGGAAGCCGCCGGTGTCGGTCACCAGCCCCGCGTACAGGCAGCGCGCGATCGGCTCGTCCAGCGCCACCCCCATCTCGTCCAGCAGCGCCAGCACCAGCACCGCGGTCGCCTCGGCCGTGTCGTCGACCAGGTGCACCGAGCCGTAACGCAGGTTCGACGCGTGGTGGTCGACCACGAGCACCTCGCCGCCGGCCGCGCGCGTCGCGTCCACCCGGCCGGCCAGCGAACCCAACCGCGCCGGGCTCGGCGTGTCCAGGCACACCAGCAGCCCGGCCGACGGCGGCACCTCGGCGGCCGGCACGACCAGGTTGTCGGCGTCGAGGCCGCGCAGGCTCTCCGGCACCTCGGCGGGCTCGGCGAAGGACACGCGGACCGTCGCGCCCCGCAGGTAGAGCGCCCGGCCGAGGGCCAGCGCGCTGCCGAGCGCGTCGGCGTCCGGGCGGACGTGGGCCAGCAGGGTGACGTCGTTCGCTTGCCGCAGCAGCCCTGCGGCGCGCGGGAAGTCGAGCGGGGCGGAGGTGCTCATGCGGGCAAGCTACGCTTTTTCCCGATGTTCGACTACGGGATCCTCCTCTACCCCGGCGCCAACCGCGTCTACGCCGACGCCTCCGCCGGTCTGCTGCGGGCCGAACTGACCGTGTTCGGCGAGGCCCTGCGCACACCGCCGGCCGAGATCGGCGAGCGCCGGATCGGCGGCGTCACCTACGTCACGTTCGCCACCGCGGAGCCGCTGTCCGAAGAGGACATCGCGCTGCTGTCGAACCTCTCGTCGCTGTACGCGCTGTTCGAGTTCAGCGGCGACCTGCTGCGCCCGCTGGAGATCACGCCGCTGGACCGGTTCGACTCGGACCTGCTCACGATCCAGAAGTACCCGGGCAAGACCAACGAGCTGTTCACCAAGCTGCTGCTCAACGTCACGCTGCTGTCCCGGTCCCGGCCCGCCGAGTTCCTGGACCGCCCGCTGCACGTGGTGGACCCGTTGTGCGGCCGCGGCACCACGCTGAACCAGGCGATGATGTACGGCCTGGACGCGACCGGGCTGGACGTCGACAAGAAGGATTTCGAGGCCTACGAACGGTTCATCAAGACCTGGCTGCGGCAGAAGCGCGTCAAGCACAACGCCGACTCCGGCCCGCTGCGGCGGCACAAGCACCGGCTCGGCCAGCGCCTGGAGATCTCCTACGCGCTGGAGAAGGAACGCTGGAAGGCCGGCGACGCGCGGCACGTCACGTTCTTCAACGCCGACACCCTGACCACCGACGAGCTGCTCAAGGCCGGCTCGGCCGACGTCGTGGTCGCCGACGCACCCTACGGCGTCCAGCACGGCAGCCACCAGCCCGACGAGCTCACGCGGAGCCCGCGCGACCTGCTGGCGGCCGCCGTGCCGGTGTGGGCGCGGGTGCTCAAGCCGGGCGGCGCGCTGGGCCTGAGCTGGAACACGCACGTCGCCAAGCGCGAGGAGATCGCGTCGATCCTCGACCGCGCCGGGCTGGAGGTTCGCGCCGGCGGGCCGTGGGAGGAGTTCGCGCACCGGGTCGACCAGGCGATCCTGCGGGACCTGATCGTCGCGCGCAAACCCGCCTGAAAGCCGTTTGACGACGCCTCAAAGTCGTCGCTTGGACGCTGTTTACAATAGTCGATCACCTGAACAAGGAGATCGGCTACGTGGGCAAATACGGTTACCGGTTCTACACCTTCAGCGTGCATAGGCATGGCGATGCCGCAACCCGCCTTCCGCTCGGCGAACTGTGCGGTGAAGGCGCCGATGCGCATGGGATCCCACGATCTCGTTCCGACGCGATCGTGACCCTCTACGGCCTGCTCAACGGCCTGCTAGGCCGCCGCGTGGACGAGAAGACCAAGCACCTGACTGTTCAAGGAGTGACCCCCGCAGGACGGTCAGTCCGCTTCATAGCTGATCTTGGCACCAGCGGGGTCAACTCCACGTTCATCGATCCGGCAGCAAGCGGCAGTCATCCGGTCTTCACTCGTGCGGAGCACCACATCGAGAGCAACCGGCGGCGCGGCTTGATCGTCGCCGGCACCAAGTCCACCGTCGGCCTCCTGGCGTTGGAGTCCGTATCAGGCTCGACCGGAACGACGCAGATCGTCCCGCTGCTGAAGCGGGGCTTTCGCGCGCACACGAGGATGGTGATCGACTTTGACGCCGTGGTTCACGAGAACGCCCTGCAGGCGTTCTTGGATCAAGCGCGCATCGGCGCCGTGACTCTGAAGCGATCGGGCCTTCCACCAGACATCGCCGATCAACTCGAAGTTCGGGACAACCAGGCGCACTTGGGCCGGCTGGAGATGAAGATCAGCAAGGGACGCATCCCGGAGTTCACCCGCGGCTTGACCGAGAAGTTTCGCCGCGACGACAGCGCCCGGCGACGGCTGCTGTCGGTCGGTTCGCTCGACTTCGATGAGCTCAACGTACGGATGGAAGTGGGAGACCGGAGTACCACGTTGTCAATCTCCGCGGACCGGATGCCGTCGTTCGTGTACCAGATTCAGGGCCGCGACAGGCCTGATGACCAGGCCTTTTACCGCGAAGTGAGCGGGATGGTGGCAGAAGTCGCGCAGGCCTTCGGCGCTCAGATTGTCGGTACCACCTGGCAGACTGGCTCCTGGTCCGAAGAGAGCCTGAGGACTGTGGTGGAGCTACCAAAGCAGGAGGGGCCAAGTGAGGGGGCGATCGAGTAAGGGCAGCAGCAAGTTCTCCACACTCGCACTTATCAAGGATCATTACGGCACTCTGCGGGACGCGGAGTCCGGCAGACCGCGCGTACGGGACTACTTGATGTTCCTCGGCGTTCCAGTGGGCCTGGCCGCCGTCGTGTGGATCCAAGGCTCGCAGGCGAGCCATGTGCCAGAAGTACTCGCAGCTGTCGCGATCCTGACAGGTCTGATCTTCAACGTCTTCGTTCTTCTCTTCGACCTGACCATGCGCGCGACAGACAAGACCGACCCCGCGTATCAGAATTTGATGAACAGGCTCACCGATGAACTTCGGGCGAACATCTCGTACGCGGTCTTGCTCGGACTTGTCCTCACCGCCTTGTTGGGCTGGCTGGCACTTTTCACGGACACCAGCCAGCCACTACCAACACCGATCAGCGCGGTCCTGGTCGCCATCGCGGTTCAGATGCTGTTGACGATCTCGATGATTCTGAAACGGGTCCGGGCCCTCTACCGGGCCTTCCGCCGGGTCGGTCCAGAGCGGATCCCGTGACTACCGATGGCGAACATGACGGACACCGAACGCCCTGACATCTAGCCGGCCAGCTCACCGACCATCTGCTCGGCCGGCCCGCGGTGCTGGGTCATGCGCAGGAGCATCTCGGCGAGGCCGGCCGGGTCGACGCGGTCCGGTTCGAAGCCGCGGCGGGCCTCGGCCGAGGCGTCGAACAGTTTTTCCGCGTCGCTGTCGCGGATGAGCGAGCCGATGGTGATCGCGGCGGCGGACACGCCCGTGCCGGCCAGGTCGGCGTGCAGCGCGAGCACGTAGTTGCGCAGCGCGGCCTGGGCCGCACCGGCGCCGGCCAGCATCGGCTCGGGGTTCTTCGCCGACGAGCCGAACCCGTAGAGCAGCGTGCCCGAACCGCGCTCCAGCATCCCCGGCAGCAGCAGCCGGGTCAGCGACAGCGGCGCCAGGACCACGCTCTCCACGGCCGCCCGCAGGGTCTCGACGTCCAGGTCGCGCACCGGCTTCAGCAGCGCGAGATCCAGCGAGCCGTTGATCACCGCGACGTCCACCGGCCCGATGTCCGCCAGCAGCCGCGCGTGGCCGTCGAGGTCGTTGAGGTCCGCCGGGAACGCCCGCGCCGCAACGCCTTCCGCGGCCAGTGTCTCCACAAAGGACGAGAGCCGGTCCGCGCGGCGCGCCACCAGCGCGACCTGGTAGCCCTCCTTGCCGAACCGGCGGGCGGTGGCCAGGCCCATCCCCGGACCGGCGCCGAAGATCGCGAGTGTCTGCATCTCGATTCGCCTCCAGATAAGTTGAGTGACCCCTCAAGTTCTATCTCAATATGAGGCAATCCTCAAGTTTCTTATACTGGATGCCGTGACCCGTCCCCTTCGCCGCGACGCGCAGCGCAACCGCGAGCTGCTGATCGCCGCCGCGCGCGAAGTGTTCGGCGAGAAGGGCCTGGACGCGCCGCTGGAGGAGATCGCGCGACGCGCCGGGGTCGCAATCGGGACGCTCTACAACCGGTTCCCCACGCGGATGGACCTGGTAGCGGCGGCGTTCGGCGGCATGCTCGACCACTGGGCGAGCGAGGCCGAGCAGGCACTCGGGGCCGACGACCCGTGGGACGGGCTGGTCGAGCTGATCGTGCGGACCTGCGAGCTGCAGACGGTGGACCGCGGCATGACCGAACTGTGCACGAGCGCGCTCCCCGACGCGCCGGGGCTGCGGGCGGCCCGGGAGCGGGTCGGCGAGGTGTTCGAGAAAGTGCTGGCACGGGCCCACGACGCCGGGGTGCTGCGCCCGGACTTCGGGCTCGACGACCTGGCCTTCGCCATCGCCGCCACCACCCAGGCCGCTCCGCTCGGCGACTGGCGCCGGCACCTGACGTTCCTGCTCGACGGGCTCCGGCCTCAGGACACCTGAGCGGCCGGCATCACGCCGAACTTGCGGGTCACGAAGCACCAGAACAGCGGCACGGCCTCGGCGACGGGACGTTCGTCGGACTCACCGTCGGCGCCCACGTGCTCCACCCGCACCCGGCCGGGCGCGACCGCGGCGCGCCGGGACCACGGCCCGGACACCACGACGGCACCCCACGGCGCGCGCGGCACGGGGCGATCGACCACGATCAGATCACCCAGCGATGTCGTGCCGAGCAGGACGGTGCCCGAGCCGAGCACGCTGTCGACGATCTCGGCCATGGGCCGGTAGGCCGGCCGCGCGTCGGCGAGCCGGTGGAACTCCGCGGCGATCTCGGCCCACGGCCGGGAACGGAACGGGTACAGCCATCCCATCGACCCCACGCGGACCCCCTCAGATCGCGTCGCAGCGGCAGTGCTGCGGCAATCCAAGCACCGCGGGTCAAGACCGGGCGCGGCAACTCCTCGCCGGCATCGCTCTCGCCGGCATCGCGGCGCAGCGGCAACCCGACCACCGCCGACCGAAACCGGGTGGGACTACTCCTCGTCGGAGTCGTCCTCGTCGGCCTCGCGTGGCTGCTTGTACGGGTCCGGGTCACCGGCGTGCTGGGCAGCGGCCGCGCGGCGGGCCAGCTCGGCGTCGGCCTCGCGGGCCTTCGCCAGCAGGTCCTCGATGTGCCGGGCGTCCTCCGGGATGGTGTCCGCGACGAACGTCAGCGTCGGCGTGAACCGCACCCCCGTGCCCTGCCCGACCCGGCTGCGCAGCACCCCGCGCGCCGACTCCAGGGCGGCGGCCGCGCCCGGGAAGTCCGGCTTGGACTCCAGCGTCTCCCCCAGCACCGTGTAGTACACGGTCGCGTCGTGCAGGTCCGCGGTGATCTTCGCGTCGGTGATCGTCACGTTCTTCAACCGCGGGTCCTTGATCTCGTGCTCGATCGCCGACGCCACGATCTGCGAGATCCGCTTGGACAGCTTGCGGGCGCGAGCCGGATCGGCCATCACGCACTCCCCTTAGTCTTCTGGCCCGAGCAGGCGGCGGTGGGCGGAGAGCAGCTCCAACTCGGGGCGCTGCGCCACCAGCCGTTCACAGCCGTCGAGCACGTCACGAACATGTTCACCGTCGGCCGCCACCACCGCCACCCCGATCAGGGCGCGGCGATGCAGGTCCAGGTGGCCGGCCTCGGCGACCGACACCTCGAACCTGCGGCGCACCTCGGCGATCAGCGGCCGCACCAGCGACCGCTTCTGCTTCAGCGAATGGACGTCGCCGAACAGGACGTCGAGTTCGAGCGCACCTACGTACATGGGTTCCCTGTCCCAGGTGAGGACGCGGGGCCGGTCACCAGACCGGCCCCGCGCACCACTACCCGACTCAGACGCGCGGCTTCTCGCGCTGCTCGTAGGTCTCGATGATGTCGTCGACCTTGATGTCGCTGTAGGACCCGAGCGTCAGACCGCACTCGTAGCCCTCGCGGACCTCGACCACATCGTCCTTGAACCGCCGCAGCGAGCTGACCGGCAGGTTCTCGGCGACGACCACGTTGTCCCGCAGGAGACGCGCCTTCGCGTTGCGGCGGATCTCCCCGGACTGCACGAGGCAACCGGCGATGGTGCCGAACTTGGAGGACTTGAAGACCTCCCGGACCTCGGCGCGGCCCAGCTCGACCTCTTCGTACTCCGGCTTGAGCATGCCCTTGAGGGCCTGCTCGATCTCGTCGATCGCCTGGTAGATCACCGTGTAGTACCGGACGTCGACGCCCTCGCGGTTGGCCCGCTCGGTCGCCTTGCCCTCGGCCCGGACGTTGAAGCCCAGGACGATCGCGTCGGAGGCCGTCGCCAGGTCGATGTCGCTCTCCGTGACACCACCGACGCCGCGGTGGACCACGTTCAGCTCGACCTCTTCGCCGACGTCGAGCTGCATGAGCGACGCTTCCAGGGCCTCGACCGTACCGGAGTTGTCACCCTTGATGATCAGGTTGAGGCTGTTGGTCTCCTTCAGCGCGGAGTCCAGGTCCTCCAGGCTGACGCGCTTCCGCTTCGCGGCGTTCTGCGCGTTGCGGATGCGGGCCTGGCGGCGCTCGGCGACCTGCCGCGCCACCCGGTCCTCCTCGACGACGAGGAACGTGTCGCCCGCGCCCGGCACCGACGTGAAGCCGATGACCTGGACCGGACGCGAGGGCAGCGCCTCGGTGACGTCCTCGTTGTACTCGTCGACCATCCGCCGCACGCGGCCGTACGCGTCGCCGGCGACGACCGAGTCGCCGACCCGCAGGGTGCCGCGCTGGACCAGCACGGTGGCCACCGGGCCGCGGCCGCGGTCCAGGTGCGCCTCGATCGCGACGCCCTGGGCCGGCATGTCCGGGTTGGCCCGCAGGTCCAGGGTGGCGTCCGCGGTCAGCAGGATCGCCTCGAGCAGCCCGTCGATGTTGATGTTCTCGCGAGCCGAGATGTCGACGAACATGGTGTCGCCGCCGTACTCCTCGGCCACGAGGTTGTACTCGGTGAGCTGCTGCCGGATCTTGTCCGGGTTCGCGCCTTCCTTGTCGATCTTGTTGACCGCGACCACGATCGGCGCCTTGGCCGCCTGGGCGTGGTTGATCGCCTCCACCGTCTGCGGCATGACGCCGTCGTCCGCGGCGACCACGATCACCGCGATGTCGGTGGAGTTCGCACCACGGGCACGCATGGCGGTGAACGCCTCGTGACCCGGGGTGTCGATGAAGGTGATCAGGCGCTCGTTGCCGTCGAGCTCGGTCTCGACCTGGTAGGCACCGATGTGCTGGGTGATGCCGCCGGCCTCCCGCTCGTGCACCCGCGTCTTGCGGATGGTGTCGAGCAGGCGGGTCTTACCGTGGTCGACGTGACCCATGACGGTCACCACCGGCGGGCGGACCTGCAGGTCCTCCTCGCCACCCTCGTCCTCACCGTAGGTGATGTCGAAGGTCTCCAGCAGCTCGCGGTCCTCCTCCTCCGGGCTGACCACCTGGACGTTGTAGTTCATCTCCGAGCCGAGGAGCTCCAGCACCTCGTCCGAGACGGACTGCGTCGCGGTGACCATCTCACCCAGGTGGAACAGCACCTGCACCAGCGAGGCCGGGTTCGCGTCGATCTTCTCCGCGAAGTCGGTCAGCGAGGCGCCCCGCGGGAGCCGGATGGTCTCCCCGCCGCCCTTGGGCAGCCGGACGCCACCGACCGAAGGCGCCTGCATGTTCTCCATGTACTCCTGGCGCTTCTGCCGCTTCGACTTGCGGCCCTTGCGCGAGGGTCCACCCGGACGGCCGAAGGCACCGGCCGTGCCACCGCGGCCACCGCCGCCGCCACGACCGCCGCCGCCACCGCGGAAGCCGCCACCGGCGGGAGCGCCGCCGCCGCCACCGGGGCGGAAACCGCCGCCGCCACCGCCGCCACCGGGACCACCACGCGGAGCGCCGCCGCCACGGGGACCACCCGGTCCGCCGCGGCCCGCGCCCGCGCCACCGCGGCCGCCACCGGGACCACCACGGCCGGCACCGCCGGGACCATCGTCCCGCTGCTGCACGCGGCCGGGCATCATGCCCGGGTTCGGGCGCGGCGGCATGTTGCCCGGGCTCGGGCGGGTGCCGCCACCGGGACGCGGAGCCGGACGGTCACCGCCGCCGGACCGCTCGGCCGGGCGCTCGCCGCCCTGGCCGCCGGGACGTGCCGGCGGACGCGGCGCCGGAGCGCCCTGGCCGACACCGAACGGGTTGTTGCCGGGCCGCGGGGCGCGCGGACCGGGCTTCGGCCCGGGCTTGGGGCCCTGCGGCTTGGGCGGCACCACGGAGCCGGACTGGCCGGAGCCGCCCGCACCGGGACGCGGTGCCGGGGGCTTGGGTGCCTGGGGGTGTGCCTTCGCGGCCGGGGCCTGCCGCCGCGGCGCCGGGTGTTGGGGCTCCGGACGCCGCTGCGGGGCCGGCGCCTGGGGCTGGCGCTTATACACATCTCCGA